>NZ_JAAHGU010000320.1:0-1160 GCF_010692685.1 Okeania sp. SIO2F5
CTGGAATTCCAGCAGTTCTTTGTCTTCAGCTTCACTCAAATGTACTCTTAAAGGGGCTGGCACACTATAAATTTTCCTCCATCTACTCGACTAGGCTATTTTACAACTTTTTTTGCCTGCCTACTTAGTTGGTAATTGCATAAATTTATTCTGATAAATTTTGTTGTGATTCGTGTATTTCCCGATTCAATTTTTACCTCCTTTATTGATAATTTAATGTTGTTTATTTTAACATAGTGGGCAGCCGATAGTGCTACGCACCGCTACGCGATTGCTCCCATTAATATTTCCTACAAAAAAATTTGAGTAAAGGGTTAATTTTAAATCAATTTTTGCTATTATTTAGATAATGGGAAAGGTGCGCTCATATATATTCTATGTTATATAGCATAATTTGAGGATAAGACACATAATATTGATATAAATTAATGACAAACACAAACATTTACACCGAGTCGGAAAAAAAACTAATTGCCAAAATCCGGAGTTTGCCTCCAGATAAAGTTTCCTAAATAGTAGATTTTGTGGATTTTTTGTCTCAGCGACAACAACAGCAAAATTTTACTAATTCTATTACTCAACTGTCTGAAGCAGCTTTTCAGAAAATTTGGGATAATCCTGAAGATGATGATTATGACTATTTATAATAAGTAAATTAGAGAAGGGTAAAAATGGGCGCTAAGGATAAATTTCATGCTGTGGTTAGAATTGCTTTGGAAAAGGAGGAATGGCAGATCACCGACGATCCCCTGCTACTCGAAGTAGGCGGAACTAAATTTGAAATTGATTTAGGTGCAGAGCAACTATTAGCAGCAGAGCGTGGTGAAGAAAAAATTGCAGTTGAGATTAAAACTTTTTTGAGTGATTCGCCATTGACAGATTACCATAATGCTTTAGGACAGTTCTTGAATTATCGGTTAGCTTTAGAAATTAGTGACCCAACACGAATTTTATATTTAGCAATACCTGTGGTTGCTTATGACACTTTTTTTAGGCGGGAATTTGCACAAATATCCTTAGAAAGGTATGAATTGAAGAAGGAGACAGGAGACAGCTATACTGGAGACAGGAGGAAAATTACATGGGGATTCGCTCCCCCAAGTAATGCGTGAACACCCCCGTTGACGGTGGGGTATTAAACCCACAAAGAAAATGATAAT
>NZ_JAAHGU010000321.1:0-1159 GCF_010692685.1 Okeania sp. SIO2F5
GCAAATATTTATTTAGATGCTTATCCATTTTCTGGAATGACTTCATTAATAGATCCATTGCAGATTTGTTTACCTACTGTTGTTATGCAAAAAGAATCTGCTCGCTCTCGGAGGGGAGCGTCTTTGTTGCGCTATCTTGAGATGCCAGAATTAATTGCAGATAATGAAGATAGTTATATTCAATTAGCAGTTAATTTGGGAAATGATTCTAATTTACGAACAGTTTATCAAGACAGAATAGAGAAAAAAATGCAGGGTAATCCGCAGTTTTTGGATAGTCGCTATTACTCTAGTCAAATGGGAGCTTTATTTCAAAAAGTATTTCAAGAATATTTAGTATCGGATAATTAATTATCATAACTCTAGGTTAGATTTTGCTCCGCAATATGTTAAGCTTTGAGGTAATTAAAAGTCTGGTAGCTCATCCAGATAGAGCTAAGATGACTCTATTAATAGATAACAGTAATATTTCTGCTGAGGATGCAGATTTAATTTTATCTAGTGTGGCGATGAATTTGTTAATGGAGTTAGAATTAGAGGTAGATGAGGGACCAGAAATTGTTTTGGTTGGGGAATTGAGTCAAATACAATGGTCAGCTTTAATTCCTCAACTGCAAGGTCGGATTAAATTGGATAATGAGAATAAAGAAGCGATCGCTAAGGCAAAAGTACAAGAAATTTTTTCAATATAGAAAGCTAAAGTTATTACAGGATAATTTATTAATATTATGATAACTGAAATTGTCGAAAAAGGTGTTTACTTTATCTTTTCACCAGTTAAAAAATGCTCTCATATATCAATTTGTATAGCAGAAGGTTTGAAAAGACTAGGAATTCCTATTTTTTCTAACATAGATTGTTGGTTAATCGACTTGAAAAATCAAGAATATTTGTTTAAAAATGATCGCCAATTACATCCTAACAATTGTGCAATCGTAGTGGCCGATATTTATTTCATAGAAATGACAAATAACCACCCTTTATTTGATTTATTTTACGAACTCAATGAAGAAGTTATTTTAGTTATAATAGATCCCAATGATAGCGATCATGTATTAACTGGTAGAACAGAGAGATTAACAGCCGTAATTCGCGTGCATATGCACAAATTTAGGAAGTATCCAAGCCAATATATTCCCTGGGCATTTGGCATTTCTGA
>NZ_JAAHGU010000322.1:0-1157 GCF_010692685.1 Okeania sp. SIO2F5
CAGGACTTACGCAAAGACACTATATGTAGCGTATGCCAAATAGAGCGATCGCCTGAACAAAAACATTATTATAACTAATAGAAAATATAAGCTAATATAATTAATTCTAGCTCTATGATATGTGGCTAATTGTAAATAAATTTTCCTCAAATACCCTGATTATTGTAGAGTAATATTACTGTTAATTTGAGCTAACAAAATGAATTTTAACTATATTGATTATTGTCAATACTTGCTCAATTCTCATACAAATTATACCATCACAAATTTAGCAAATCACCTAGAAAAAATTAGCCATGATACGATTAATCGTTATTTAAGAACAGAATCTTTAAATTCACAAGATTTATGGCAAAATGTCCAAAAGAAAATTGTCCAAAATACAGCAGCATACCTGATTTTTGATGATACAGTAATTAAGAAAAAATATGCTAATAAAATTGAACTTGTACGACGACAATATAGTGGTATCGGTACATCAAGTAATTCGAGGAATAGGAATAGTTAATTGTATTTATTTTAACCCCAAAACTGAGCAATTTTGGATACTAGATTATCGCATTTATGATCCAGATAGTGACAAAAAAACGTGAGTTTGACCATGTTGAAGACATGATATGTAATGTGGTAAATCAGAAAAAATTACCATTTAAAACTGTATTGATGGATAGTTGGTATGCAACAAAAAGATTAATGGCATTGATAGATAACTTAGAAAAAATTTATTATTGCCCTTTAAAAATTAATCGCGCACGTAGATGACACTGGTGGTGCAGAAAAATACAAAAGTATTGCTAAATTAAGTTGGAATGAATCAGAAATAATATCAGGTAAAACAATAAAAATCAAAGGTTTTCCAAGAGATAAAAAAGTTAAGTTATTCTGGGTTACTATTTCTGCCAATAGAACAGAATACATTATCACTAATGATTTAAGTCAATCTTCTACAGATGATGTAGAATTCGAGTCGCAAACAAGATGGAAAATCGAAGAATTTCACAGAGAAATTAAGCAGTTAACAGGAATAGAATTTTGTCAGTGTCGTTTGGCAAAAATTCAAAAAAATCATATTGCTTGCGCTATGTTGGTCTGGAATCATTTGAAAAAAATAGCTTACATTCTAGGAAAAACTATTTATCAACTCAAACATCAATTAT
>NZ_JAAHGU010000323.1:0-1136 GCF_010692685.1 Okeania sp. SIO2F5
TAAGTAGGCAGGCAAAAAAAGTTGTAAAATAGCCTAGTCGAGTAGATGGAGGAAAATTTATAGTGTGCCAGCCCCTTTAAGAGTACATTTGAGTGAAGCTGAAGACAAAGAACTGCTGGAATTCCAGAAAATTGAGGGAATCCCCTCAAGAGTGAGAGAAACAGCGGAAATAGTTCGACTCAATCATCATGGATGGTCTGTAGCAGCGATCGCTGCTATATAAAAATAAGTCACCTCACACCGTGAGAAACAGTCTTCACCGTTGGTCAAGCCAAGGTGTTGAGGGACTGTGGGAAAAGATAGGTAGAGGAAGAAAAGCCAAGTGGGTTGAAGAAGATATAAAACATATAGAGATTTGTTTGGAAAAAGATGAACGAACCTATAATGCGGCTCAATTATCCCGAAAACTATCTCAAGAGCGAGGAGTGACTCTCAGTAGCGATCGCTACTGAAAAGTCCTCAAAAAAAGGGGTGGCGTTGGAAAAGGACAAGATATCAACAACCTTCCCCCCCAGATGCTCAACAAAAACAAGCCAAAAAAGCTGACGCACGAATGGTTATTGTGGTCTCACAGTGCAGGAGAGATTTGCCTAAAATTCCGTAAAGGAATCCGGTTTTTGTCTTTGGAGTCCCGTCAGTTACAGTTATGCTCGTTGTGGACAGCAAAAACTCCTCAAACAGACAAAAAAACGGGGGGAAAGGTTAAATATTCTAGGTCTTTATGCCATCGGAGTTAGTTTTGATGATGGACTAAAGTTAGGTTCTTTTAAAGGAGAATCTGACCTTAAGCTAATGGACTGGCAAGCTCAACAAGCCTCTCAACGTTTTGAGCAGACGGGACAAATCACAGTAATCGTTCAAGATAACCATCCTATACACCTGAGCAAAAAAATCAGAGAACGTTGGAGTTATTGCCATGCCCCAAGGATTATTTTTCTTCCAACTGCCCAAATATTCCTCACAAATGAATCTGATTGAAGCACAGTGGCATCAACTTAAAACACATGAACTAGCTGGTCGGATTTTTGAAGATGAATATGATTTGGCGATGGCTGTTATAGAGGGTGTAGAAGCTCGCGCTCAACAAGACCAACATACCACAGAACGTTTTCTATTTAATTCTGCCTAGCTACTTA
>NZ_JAAHGU010000324.1:0-1131 GCF_010692685.1 Okeania sp. SIO2F5
TGGTGGCCTACTGATGATTTGTCAAGTGCTTGAAGAGTAGCGATCGCGGTAGCGTTGCGTAGCAATATCGCTCCGGGCAATTATTTTTCTTCCTCCTCTATTATACACAAACGATGCTACCGGACATGATATGATTTACCCCAGATGCGAGGTCTGCCACGACTGCATTTGAGCGGTGGTGGTGGTAAAGGATGTTTACCTACTGCATTGATTCGTACTCTTGTAATTAAATGTAGCTTATGCTTTCTCAACTCTTCAATCAAATTTTGAGAAGCAAACTCAGCATCCAGAATGATATAGCTACCAGCATGGATCAGTTCTACGCACAAAACAGACATTCGCTCTACTATTGTAGTTTGATCATCCTCAGCTACCTTGATACCATCTGGCAATCCCAAAGTCACAGGAACTACTTTCAAACAACAACCTGCTTTTAAAAGTATGGTAATGACTCCAAAGTAATGACCTCATATCCATTCTGGCTTCGTTACATTTTCTGATTCATTATCTAGTTTTTTCACCGCAGGCATTTTTTTTCTTCCTTACCGACTTTTATACCATCACCTACATAAACTGGTTGACCTCTAAGACAGTGAACTTTTGGGTGAGTGATTAACCATTCATGCCACCCCATGGATAATTTTTGAGCACTAATTGCCTGGGAATGAAACCAGTGTAAAGCTTGGGTGTAGTAATTTTGTGTTAGTCCCACAGCGTTGAGATCGCTGGTAACTGCCCGATGTTGGTTGCATAAAAGAATGCCCTAAATCAGGCTCACAAACCATTCATCAGTGGCATGACGACTAAATACTGGACGTAAGTTGGTCAAGATTTGCTCTATCGTACCGATTATGTGGATAATAGAGATTAGCTGGTCAAATTTAAGAATCATTAACCAGTATGCACCATTCCCCGACTTTTAGTGGGGAATGTTTTTTTTCCACTCAGAACTTTGTACTGTCCAGTGCCTTAAGTAGAGTAGAATAAAAAAATTTTCGCGCGCAGATATAGCAATGAGCGCTGGCATCTTTACATATTACATAAATATTGATAATGTAACATAAAAGTAACTGTATGAGCTGTATTTTTCATAAATTAGGCGATCGCTAAAGGTTAAAGTTTTAAGGATGC
>NZ_JAAHGU010000325.1:0-1119 GCF_010692685.1 Okeania sp. SIO2F5
CTGGCAATATGTTGATGTAGTCTAGCTATTCTATTCTGTGCTTTTTTCCAATTGTTTGACCCAATTTCTTTTCTAGATACTTTTTTTTGCTTTCTTGCTAGATTAGATTGAGATTTTCTATAGAAATTAGGAACAGAAACAGTTTCACCAGTATTAGTAGTTAAAAACTCTTTTAACCCTACATCAATACCTACAGCAGTTTTGATATTTTCTGTAGAAATTAAACTAGGTACTGACTTATCTTCCAGACTAAAACTTATATAATAACCATCAGCGTCTTGAGTGCGTCTTACATTCTGGGGAAACCCCACCAATTAGCACTCGCTTTTTTGGTTATAGTTGCAGTTTTGATAACAAACCCATCTGGTATTGGTCTATGAACTATTACTGGAATAGCACCAAACCTCGTAGTAATTATTTGTTTTCCATCAAATTTTATTGCTGCTTTAGTATGATTGACTCTACTAAAACACAATGACCTTAATTTTCCTGATTTTTTAAATCTTGGTCGTCCTCCACGTTTACCAGTTTGATCGGGTATTAGCCAACGTTTCCAAGCTTTATCTAGTCTTTGTAAGTTAATTTGTTGAACTTCGTATGGAGATTTCTTTGTAGTCAGGAAATAACTGTTTTGTCTGTAAGAGTGCTGATTGTTGAAAATAATAATCTGGTCTACTAGAAATTTCACCAATAGGACATGAAATTAATGAACAACGGTCAACTGGACATCTAGTTCTATTTAACCAGTCTAGTCTTTGACTATCACGCATAATTCCAATGTCTTCGCAACAGTTCTAGCCAATTATCAATTTTGACTGACTGTTCACCAGCAGGCTGAATTTTGTAGCAATGAGTAATTATAGCAATGAGCGCTGGTATATTTACAAATTGCAGGAAAGGCCAAATAGCTAAAATCTTATATTATCAGCAATTTATTCCCCCAGATGAGCTGTTGCCTGTTGCCTGTTGCCTGCGCACAGCGCTATATCATAATTTTTATACTACTCTTTATTGCTATATTTGAACATCAATTGATACTTGTTTAATTTGCTGTTGGCAATTCCCCTCCCGTTAAATCCCAGATTATAACGGGAGACCCCGAGACCGTATCAAGTTGGA
>NZ_JAAHGU010000326.1:0-1105 GCF_010692685.1 Okeania sp. SIO2F5
TTGACACTCCACGGGATAAATCCGCGTGGATTCTGACGGTAGTTAAAACAGGGGATAAATCCACCTGTTTTTACTTCTCATCAGTTGAGGGACTGTCATTGACCCCTACCTTTGAATCATCCATACCCATTACAGATACAGCTTTCTGAAGACTCAAAGGACATGATTTACCTAACCATTGACCAATATTTTGTGAGGCATTCCAATCAGCATTGCAAGTGTAACCATCAACACCTGTAAAAGTATGTTTAACTCTTTTACCTATTACACCATGACGATGATCTGATTTACTGGTGTATGCTGCTGGTACAGACTCTACTGGTACACCTGCAAATATCGCTTTATACCTAGTAAATAACTCTAACTGATAAAAAGCCCAATGGTCTCGGTTTTTACTAGCATCTGACTTGGTTTTCTGCCGTTGAAGTGAGCTTTGTCTGATACCCGACAAATCCTCAAACCGTAAACCCATCTGATAGTCTTGGGCAAATTCTACTAACTGTTTAGAAATTACATGATTGATGTGAGTCATAATTCTGCGCTCACGCCTTTCGATGTCCTTGATTTTTTTCAGTTTCTTAGCTTCCTGAAGTTGTCTGCGTAATAATTGAAATTTACGCCTTAAACTTTTTACTTGCTTTCCACTCCAAAATTTACCAAAGCTATGAGGCAATGCTGCAACTGCAATATTATTTTGTCCTCTATCAACTCCGATCCAACCATTAACTAATCCAGGCTCCGGAACATCCATAGATACCGAGATTAGTGCATACCAAATACCTTTTCGAGATTTTGATATTTTCAGAGAACCTAAGAAAGCCTCTCCATTAACAATTTTGTCTAGAGTATCTTCGTGTGAAGCTGAATGAACTGTTAAAGGTATTCGTTTTCTCTGGCCTCGATATAGACTCAGAGAAACTGTAAATAAATCACCAGCCACGACTAACCCTATATCCTTGGTTATTGACTTCTATTGGCAAACGTTTAAACTTTTTCACCTTGGTTTGAGCACAAGTATTCCTAATAGTTTGATTAATCCACATTGAACCAATTTCAACATGATGAAAATCCTTGCTTGTATACTTGCGACGAACTGATTTCTCAA
>NZ_JAAHGU010000327.1:0-1076 GCF_010692685.1 Okeania sp. SIO2F5
TTGAGGCGTTAGCGGAGCTTTGCTGAGGCAATCGCTCTCCATTTTTAAGCGTTGGCGGAGCAAGTGCGGCAGCTATATCGCTCTAGATGACCATACTCTATATATAGTGTCTTTGCGTAAGTCCTGATAGAAATATTTTAAACCTAAATCAATGCCTATGACATTGCCAGTATAATTTCCTAATTCTTTTCTATCAGCGTCTAAACAAAATTGACAATAATAGCCATCTGCACGTCTAACTATTCTCACCCGGTTAATTTTTAACCTAAATAAATCTTCTCTTGTTTCTGAATTACAATACAGAGAAAACTTACCAGATTTAAACTAGAGAGTGAAAGTAATAAACATACAATCATCTGATAATTTCCAACCAGATTGTTTATATTCTACAGACTGACAATGCTTTTTAAATTTGGGATAGCCTTTCTTCCTTACTCCTTTTTTACAGCGACGATAAAAGTTACTAATCGAAGTCCAAGCTACTTCTACTGAAGCTTGTGTAGCTGATGAATTTAATTGATTGACAAAGGCAAACTCACTAGCTAACTCTTTACTCAGTTTGTATAAACGCGACTTATAGCAATGTGCGCTGGTATATTTACATACTACATACAAATCGATAATAGTATTACAGCGACTGTATGACCTATATTTTTCATAAATTACGCGCTCGAACTCCGTGACGCTGTCGCGATCGCGTCTTTGTCAAAATGTTCAGGATGCCTGTTAAAGACTGGGAAAAATTTGAGAAATTTGTTGAGACTAATGATGATCAAACTCAAAAACAAATGGCTGTAAAATGGGGGGATTGTAGTCGTTTTACTATTAGTAGAAGTTTAAAAAAACTTGGTTTTACTCGTAAAAAAAAACCTCTGGTTATCAAGAAAGAGATGAGGAGCGAAAGAGAAAAATTTGCCTGAAAATTGAATCAAATAGACCCAAGAAATATTAGACTTGTCGCTTTATAAGGTAAAGTAAAGTTAATAGGGTGTTTGAGATGGGACAATGTTAGATCTTAATCGGGTGCTAAAAGAAGACCGCCTCAGTGCGGGCATTGACTGGACTAAACCGTAAGG
>NZ_JAAHGU010000328.1:0-1065 GCF_010692685.1 Okeania sp. SIO2F5
GTAAACAATTTCAAGCTATAAACTGTAAATTATCAATACCATTACAGACATCCTTAAAACTTTAAGGTTTAGCGATCGCCTAATTTATGAAAAATACAGCTCATACAGTTACTTTTATATTACATTGCAAATATCTATGTAACATGTAAAGATGCCAGCGCTCATTGCTATAGTGTCAGGGAGACGCACCCAGGCGTCTCAACAAAAGTTATCTTAATAGCTTCTTAACGACTTATAGACTTAGAAAGACACTAATTGACAACAAATTCAAATTACAATAAAGCAATAAAGATTAATAACGGGAACGTCTTTTCCTTTGTTTTTGTAGAGCCATTGCTTTACGCTTCCGTTTTTCAATGGGGGTCTCAAAGTGACGATGTTTTTTCATATCTGGAAATATTCCGGCTTGAGAAACTTGTCGTTTAAACCGACGTAATGCAGATTCAATTCCTTCATTTTCTCCTAGTATCACTTGGGTCATCTATGCATTATCCTCCTAATAGATATTTAGACTTTATTTTTGTTTTGTGGAGCAAAAGTAGTTATTCTTTGCTAGTTCAGTTTACAGAAAGCAAGGTTAGCCAATTGTGGCTACTACTCTAAATAGCTCTAACATTTCAAGTTTTAGTATATTAGCATAAATTATCTAATGTTTAAATAAGGAAGAAGGAAATGGTCTAATTGTGGTATAATCAAAATTAATACTTATGATTCAAGATTATTTCTGAAACTGACTTAATAACCACCTGTAAACTTGGGTTTGATTTTCTTTACGAGTGCGTTGCAGTGCTTCCTCTAATAAAGAAATGGCGAACCCTGGCAAAACTTGAGACTCATTAATTCTTTTACTACCTCCATCGGCAACTGCAAAGGCAATAACTTCTGCCTTCAAGGTCGCGTCAACTATCCAATATTCAGCAACATTCATCGCTTCATACGGCTTTGTTGCATGAAAGTAGCGATCGCCAAAAACTCCCTTAGTTGGAAGTTAACTAGATTTCTACTTTGTAGCTCTGGGGTTTACCATTTTGAATCATCACGTTGAGTATGGAACATTGTATGAAT
>NZ_JAAHGU010000329.1:0-1049 GCF_010692685.1 Okeania sp. SIO2F5
TACAATACTGGACGCGAGAGGGGGCCATCGATTGGCCCTCGGACCAAAAAGAATCTCAGAAGTGGTTCAATGGATTGGATGCGGTCAATCAGCACGCCCAAGGGTCGAGCAAACGATGGGTCGTCACCTGTGACCGAGAAAGCGACATCTTCGAGTTCTTCAACGCCAAGCGTGAGCCAAACGTAGACGTGTTGGTGCGGGTTTATCAACCGCGTCGAATCGAAGTGGCCGCAGGTGGGGTGGTGTGCCCATTGCCTGATGTTGCTGTGCAGCTTGAGGATTACGGTCACTATCGTGTACAGATTGAGCGACAGGTCAACGGCAAGCGGCGAACGGTAGAGGTGAGCGTGCAATTGCACGCCGCAAGGGTCCATATCTACCCCAACAAGACCCTGAGTGCAGCTCGCCACAAGACCCAGGAACTGTCGTTGGTGATTGCCACCGAAGTCGCTTGTATCGATGTTAAAACGGGTGATGACTGCTTTGATGCAGACAACGCCCTCTGCTGGTCTCTGCTCACGAGTCTACCGATTGAATCCACCGAGGATGTGCAGCGCATCCTTCGCTTCTATGCCCTGCGTTGGCGCATCGAACGACTGCACTTCACCCTCAAGTCAGGAGCCTTGAACGTTGAAAAGCTACAGTTTGATGACGTGCATACGTTAGTCAACGCCTTAAGCTTCTACTCTGTGGTCGCTTGGCACCTTCTGGGACTGACTTACGCGTTGCGTCAAGATCCTGAACAGCCTGCACAGAATATGTTTGAGGCAGATGAATTGCAGCTATTGCACCAACTATCGGGCAAGCCCGTTGACTCGCTTCGGCAGGCGACCTTAGCGTTAGCGACATTAGTGGGCTTTGCCCCCTCTAAGAGGCAACCGCTGCCTGGGGTCAAAGTATTGGCCACTGCACTTGACCGTTTCTACTTTGCAAAACAAGGCGCTGCGGCTGTTTCCAAACCCCTACAGGATTAGCTCCCAAGCTGGGAGAGGGGAGAAAGGCTGGCAAAATGCCTGATTTTCCGATCCCCCTGCCCCCAAGCTGGGGGA
>NZ_JAAHGU010000033.1:0-59451 GCF_010692685.1 Okeania sp. SIO2F5
ATCTGCTTTTGGGCAGTCTTTGCTAGCCAACGAGTCGCACATACCACCATCGAGAGTAGCCCGCGTGTTGAGCAAAGAGGGTTTTCTGCTGATTATTAAGTTTGAGCTTTGTTCTAATGGATTTCATGTATGCGTGAGCGCAGCCAGTCTAAATAGTATGCTTAAATACGTATTATATCGTTATTCGTTGATTAAGTCAATGCTCTACTAGAGTCTCTGAGCTAAAATGATTAGTAAAAAAGACCTAACCTTCTAACTTTCTAGGGGGAAAAATCTGTATAGCAGTCGAAGCAAAGATATAAAGTTCATCCACACTGAGAAAGTTAGACTTACTACTGTTATAACTAAAGAGAACTTCAACAAGCGATCGCTAACTACAATAAAACTAAGGATGCAAATGCTTTGCTGAGAATGGAGTTATAGTTAAGCATCATTAAGAAAAATATTACAATATTAGGCGTTGCTGAAGCGCGTGTATGATATTAATCCTAATTACTTAGGAGTCAACCCACCCGCGCGCCTCTTCTAGGAGGGGAAGTCAGGAGGACTGAGTCAGGAGGGAAAAAAGAATAAGAAATTCCGAGTAGAAGGAGAAAGTTTTTTGCTCGCCCTCTTATCCTGAATGATATCATACCTATTTCTTCCTATTTAGTTACCGAAAAACTCCTTTCTATTTACTAACTCCTAACTCCTGTGAACTCATAAATTTATTCCGCAACGCCAAATAAAGAATGCGATAGAGACATATAACCGAGCAAAAATAGCTTAACCAAAATAACTTTTCACAATCTTCATAATTCTTTCTGAGGCATGACCGTCACCGAAAGGATTAATTGCCATTGCCATTTTTTCATACTTAGCAGCATCACTCAATAATTCCGCAGTAGCAGCCATAATATTAGTTGAATCAGTACCTACAAGTTTAGCAGTTCCTGCCATGATTGCTTCCGGCCTTTCTGTAGTTTCTCGTAATACTAAAACAGGCTTTCCTAAGCTCGGAGCTTCTTCTTGTAAACCACCAGAATCAGTTAATACTAAATAACAGTTATGAATTGCTCCTACTAATTGATTATAATCAAAAGGTTCTTCTAAAAAAACTCTGGGATGACTTTCTAAAATAGCTTTTAAAGGTTCTCTAACTGTAGGGTTTTTATGAAGAGGTAAAACTAAAGCTGTATCAGGAAACTTGTCTAAAATTTTGATAAATCCTTGAGCAATTTCTGTCAAAGGTTTTCCCCAATTTTCGCGTCGATGAACAGTTGCTAATATTACTCGGTATTTGTGCCAATCTAAACCATAAATATAACATTGAGGCTGAGTTTTCGCTACTTTTAACAAAGCATCAATGACCGTATTTCCTGTTTGATGAATTTCCCCTACTACTCCAGATTTGTGCAAGTTTTCTACAGCTAAATTGGTAGGAGCAAAATGTAATTGAGCTATCTGAGAAATTAAACGGCGGTTTGCTTCTTCAGGATAGGGATTCAATAAATCATTGGTTCGTAAACCTGCTTCTATGTGACCAACAGGAATTTTTTGATAAAATGCAGCTAGGGTAGCCGCAAAAGCGGTGCTAGTATCTCCCTGGACTAATACTAATTGAGGCTGCAGTTGCAGAAATAACGCTTCTAATCCTTGCAAACTTCGACACATAATATCTGTCAATGTTTGCCGAGTTTGCATAATTGCTAAATCCCGATCTGGACTAATTTCAAATAATTTCATTACCTGTTTTACCATTTCTCGATGTTGTCCAGTTAAAATTACCTGGGTTTTAAAATCTGGAGAACTTTGAAAAAGTTGGATAACTGGTGCTAATTTTATAGCTTCGGGGCGAGTTCCTAAAGTAATTGCTATTTGGATTGGAGTACTAAGCATTTTGGCTTAATTTTAGATTTTTTTCTAGACAGTCATCAAAATTATATAGTGTTTCTTGGTTGACTGAAGTACAGTAATTAGCCTTAAAAGAAAGACTTAAATCAGGGAGATAAAAAAGCTGTTTGCTGATGGCTATTTGCGTTTCGGCTGTCGCCGTACGCAGCATGACTTAGAAAGTTATAATTGCAACTACAGCTTAGGATTTGATTAAATAATAATATCTAGTATATCAGGAGGGGTATTATATGTCATGGTTATTTGTAACAACTATTAGTTCGAGTATCTTGCTGATGAATGTAATTTATTACCTACTACAACCAAGGTTAATGTTATTTAATTTAACATCAGATTTATTGATGGCACTGGCCTATTATTTGATCGCACTAATACTTACCTACTGTTTGATTAAACGACCAAATATGCCATTCAATTTAACTTTTTGGATGTTGGCAATTTTGATGATTTTTAGTGGTATTTCTTACAGTCAAAAAATTTGGAATCTACAGTCTCCTCATCATGGTCTATTAGGGTTAGTTAAAGGTACTACAGTAATAGTTGCTATTGTCACAATAATATTTTTAATTCGTTTAGCTCGAAAACTTTTAAAAAGACCTGATTTAATACAACTAGAGGCAACTAATGAGGAACTAGAAAAACAAATCAGAGAACGTATTTTAGCTGAAGAAAAAATATGCCTCCTGAATGCCAATTTGGAAGCTAGAGTACACAAGCGAACAGCAGATTTAAAAGATTTAAATCAAAAGCTAGAAAATGAAATCAATGAACGTATAGCATTTTCTGAAGCTTTAAAAAAATCTGAGGCTCGTTTAGCAGGTATTTTAGATATGGCGGAAGATGCAATTATTTCAGTAGATAGAAATAGAATTATTCAAATGTTTAACCAAGGAGCAGAAAAAATATTTGGTTATACAAATCAGGAAGCTGTGGGGCAATCACTTGGTAAATTAATTGTTTGGCAAGAGTCAAAATTCAACAACTCTCTAGAAGTAAAAAATCATCAAACAAAACATAGACTAGCTGTAGTTATTGCTAGGCGAAAAGATCGTACAGAATTTCCAGCAGAGGCATCAATTTCACAATTAGAATTAAAAGATGAAACTGTATTTACGATAATTTTGCGGGATATTAGCGAACAGCAAGCTGCACTTTACGAACGCAAACAAGCAGAACAAAAATTAGCTATTCAAGCTTCAGCAGCAGCAGCATTAGCAAAATTAGGTCAACGTGCTTTACAAAATATTTCTTTATTTGAGCTAATGTCAGAAGCAGTGTCCCTAGTTTGTCAGACTCTAAAACTAGACCATTGTCAAATTTGGGAATACTCATCAGATACTCAAACTTGGCAAATTAAAGCTAGTATGAATAAAGCAAAAACTTTAATCGCTCAACCAGTTGTTACTAAGGCTTTTGATTCTATTATTACTCACACTTTAGCTGCGGAAAAACCAGTTATTATTGAAGATCTCAACACTAAAATTTCAGAGTATCCAGACTTCAAACACTTGTTAAAGCAAGGTATTGTCAGTGGTATCAGTTTAATCATTCCGGGAAATCATCAATCAGTAGGAATATTAGCTGCTTATGCTACTAAAAAATATACTTTCACTCTTGATGATATTCACTTTTTACAGTCAGTAACGAATATTCTCGCTAGTGCAATTGAACAAAATTTGATTCACTTAGCGCTACAACAACAATTACAACGTAGTCTTCTATTAGGACAAATTACTCAAGATATTCGCCAAAGTTTAGATGCACAGAGAATATTTGATACTACTGCAAAACAAATAGGTCAAGCTTTTCTCGTCAACCGTTGCGTTATTCATTCCTATCAGGTAGGAACAGTACCAAAAGTACCATTTGTAGCCGAGTATTTGGAAGAAGGATATCAATCGATCATGGATTTAGAAATTCCGGTAGTAGAGAATCCTTACATAGAAAAGCTTTTAGAGCAAGATAGAGCGATCGCTTATAGCAATGTTTATACAGAACCCGTGTTACAAACAAATATTTCTATATCAATATGTATTTCCATAGGATTAAAATCTATGTTAATAGTTCGCACTTCTTATCAGGATGAACCCAATGGGATTATTTGCTTGCATCAATGCGATCGTTACCGTACTTGGACAAAAGATGAAATTGAACTACTAGAAGATGTTGCCCAACAAGTGGGAATTGCCCTGGCCCATGCTCATTTATTGGAGCAAGAAACTAGCCAAAGTCAACAACTTGTTGAACAAAATATTGCTCTTCAACAAGCAAGACAAGCAGCAGAAGTGGCTAATAAAGCTAAAAGTGAATTTTTGGCTACTATCAGCCATGAAATTCGGACTCCAATGAATGGAATAATTGGGATGACTTCTTTGTTATTTGATAGTGACTTAAATTTAGAACAGCAAGAATATTTGAATGATGTCCATGACTGTAGTATAGCTTTACTCGGAATTATTAATGATATTCTTGACTTTTCCAAAATTGAGTCTAATAAAATAGATTTGGAGCAAAGACCTTTTAATTTAGGATTATGTGTGGAAAAGTGTATTGATTTACTAGCTATTAAGGCAGTTAACAAAAATATTGAATTAGCTTATTTAGTTGAAGATGATACTCCAAGTATAATTTCAGGAGATGAAATAAGAGTACGCCAAATATTAGTTAATCTTATCTCTAATGCAATTAAATTTACACAAAAGGGAGAGGTCTTAGTTAATGTTTCAGCTCACAAAATAATAGATTCAAAAAAAAGCAATAATCAACAAAATATAGAGAATGATTTGTATCAAATAAAAATATTTGTTAAAGATACTGGAATTGGGGTTCCCCGAGACAAAATGCACAAATTATTTCAACCATTTAGTCAAGTAGATAGTTCTACAACTAGGGAATATGGAGGAACAGGATTAGGATTAGTCATTAGTAAACGTCTCTGCGAGATGATGGGTGGTAAAATGTGGTTTGAAAGTCGAGAAGGAATAGGATCTACCTTCTATTTTACCCTAATTGTAAAAGTTGATGAGAATGTGAAAAGTCAACTTAATTCTATACCAAAATTAGGTAAAAAACGATTATTGATTGTAGATGATAATCCTTCTTGCTTACAAATTTTAACTAAGCAGTTAAGTCAGTGGGGGATTTTAGCTCATAGTGTCGCATCAGGTTTCGAAGCAATAGATCTCCTTCAACATGAAAATGTTAACCAAAATCAAGTTTTTGACCTAATAATTATTGATATGCAAATGCCAGAAATGAATGGAGTGGCAACTGCTACTGCTATTAGGGAGCTACCTAAATATCAATCTTTACCATTAGTTATGTTAACTCCTATTGGTAAATCTCCAGAAAAAAATCAGCTCCAAAAACTAAATTTAGCAGCTTTATTAAATAAACCCATTAAGCAATCACAACTGCAAAATATATTGCAGAAAATATTTAGTCAAATTACAATTAACTCTTGGAGCTGATTTATCAAGTAAATATTAAGAGGCTGAATTTCTGGCAATACAAGGGTTTTGGGAGTTATAGTTCAATAATCCCTAAATCCCTGAGAGTTAGATGAAATCAGGGTTTTAGCTAAGTTTACAAATCAGCTCTTAGTATTTTTTAATAAGATTTGTATGAATTCAATGCAGTCACAGAATAATGCTACTGTAATTATGATAGTCGATGATAAAAAATCGACCCGTTATTTACTTCATCAAGTATTACAAAAAGAAGGATATCAAATAATAGAAGCAAAAAATGGTAAGCAATGCCTAGAAATGTTTAGTATTCAAATACCAGACCTAATTCTACTAGATACAATGATGCCAGAAATGAATGGCTTTAATTACTATATCAAATTACAAGAACTTTTTAGTAAGGATTTATAAAATAATTTGTCTCTAGATCAAAAACTAGATAGCAACCCTTTACTCTATGGGACTTCAGTGTTAATGATTACTACTCTTGAAGATCAAGAATCTATCGATCTTGCCTTCGCTGTTGGTGTCCTAGATTATATTACTAAACCTGTTCAATTCGCAGTTTTACGTCAGCGAGTCCGTCGAATTTTGCAAATTAATCAACTTGTTAAAGAGTTAAGAAAGCAAACAGAAAGATCGAGATTAATGACCCTCATTCAAGAACGAATACGTCAGTCACTAAACCTTAATGATATTCTCAAAAATACAGTAGATGAAGTCAGAAAATTTCTTAAAAGTGACAGGGTATTGATATATAAATTTAATCCAGATGGAACTAGTGAAGTCTTGATGGAATCTATTGCTTCTGATCTACAATCCGTTATAGAAAATATGAGTATAAATTCATATTATAACAACGATAATCTACAGCAAACAAATCTTACTAAAAATATAGCTATTGCTGATTTAATTCTATATCATATTGAATTTCTGACTCGGTTTAAAGTAAAATCTAACTTAGTAGTACCAATATCAAAGATAAATAAAGAACAATTTTCTGAGCAAGATTTTGACTATTCTAGAGAATAATTATGGGGATTATTAATTGCCCACCACTGTTCAAAACTAAGAAAATGGCAATCTTCAGAAATTGAATCTATTGAACATTTAGCTAGACAATTAGCGATTGCCTTACAACAGTCAGAATTATATCAACAATTAGAAACTGCCAATGAAAAGTTATTTCAATTTGCCACCCTAGATAGTTTAACTAAGATTGCTAACCGTCGTATATTTGATGAATATATCCATAGGGAGTGGCGACGTATGGCAATTGAAAAACCTTACTTCAATAATTAAGCGGAAATGATCATATAGAAAAACTTGCTATACAATTTATCTCTTTTTGTCAAAACTTATCGATCTAATTGAACGAAAAAATATGTCAATTATTCATGATTATTACTTTTTTTCTTCCTTCTTACCTCTTCCTTACTTAGATTAATTAACCGAACTTGATATAATTTTACTCATGAGTTACAGGTACATTTTATTTAATAAACCTTACAATGTTTTAAGTCAATTCACTGACAATACTGATGAGTCTAACAGACGGCAAAACCTTAAAGATTACATTCCCGTGTCTTCAGTTTATCCTGTGGGTAGATTAGACCGAGATAGTGAAGGAGTTTTACTACTAACAAATCATGGACAACTCCAACACCGACTAACTGACCCTAAATTTGCTCATCCTCGTACTTATTGGGTGCAAGTAGAACGAATACCAGATGAGGCAGCATTAAGACAACTAAAACAAGGTGTAACGATCAAAAATTATCAGACTCGACCTGCAAAAGTAAGATTGTTATCTGTAGATCCCAATTTTCCACCCCGCAATCCACCAATTCGATTTCGTAAAACTGTACCCACCGCATGGTTAGAAATCATTCTCACAGAAGGCCGAAATCGTCAAGTGCGAAGAATGACAGCAGCAGTTGGTTTTCCCACACTACGGTTAGTTAGAGTAGCGATCGCAGACCTGTACATGAATGAACTTCAACCTGGTGAGTGGCGAGACCTCAATCAAACTGAAATTGAATCTCTCAAGCAGATGGTTTTTTAATTGAGGAAGTTGCTAGAAGGATAAATCAACCTACTATTTGTCTAATTTACCATTAATTATGCCATTAAAACCATAAACTTCTCGTCTTCCAACAAATGGTACTAAAATTACTTCCCGTTCATCTCCCGGTTCAAATCTAATAGCAGTACCTGCCGGAATATCTAGACGCATTCCTTTGGCGAGTTCGCGGTCAAAACTCAAAGCATTATTTGCTTCATAAAAGTGGAAATGAGAACCAACTTGAATTGGGCGATCGCCTGTATTTGCTATTAATAATTTTACTGTCGGGCGACCTGGGTTTAATTCGATTTCTCCCTCTTGAATAATCATTTCACCTGGAATCATAATAGTTATCTTTTTCCTATTTCTTCTGTCTTTCAACAATTCTAATTTCTAACGAATGGGATTATGCACAGTTACCAATTTTGTCCCATCAGGAAAAGTCCCTTCTACCTGAACTTCTTGTACCATTTCTGGGATACCTTCCATTACATCATTTCTTGTTAATAAAGTTGTACCAAAACTCATTAATTCAGACACCGTTTGACCTTCTCTAGCACCTTCTAAAATTGCCGCGGAAATATAGGCAACTGCTTCAGGATAATTCAATTTTAAGCCTTTTTCTTTACGACGTTCTGCTAATAAAGCAGCAGTAAAAATTAACAGTTTATCTTTTTCTTGGGGTGTTAACTGCATAGTATTTTTATATAGTTATCTCAGGGAAAATTTTATCATGTTTATCAATTTAATACTTGAATTGGTAGTGCATCAAGAAAGTGTGGGAATGGTAATATGAATATAGTCCCTAAATAGTTCAAACCATTATGGAATGTGCTCTGTGTGGTCATGGGCATTGTCCATAAGCACGAAAAAAACCAGTAAAGTAAGCCAACGGTACTATTGTCCCGAATGTCTACAAACTTTTCCTGCGGAATGCTGCGCAAACACGCTCTACTTTCTATACCCTACAGTATCCTCGGCAAATTGAACCAGAAACAATGCCTATGGTTCTGCAAGGTCATATTGAGGGTAGTAGTTTAAGAGGAATTAGCCGTACAGTAAATCTGTCCTATAATACGGTAGTCAGTTTGGTGAGAACTGCCTCTCAAAAAGCAAGTGGCTAATTCTGGGGAGACCCCAGAATGTAAGAGGCACTCAAGACAAGGACAAATGATTCATCATGCTCATGTACGCGCATATCGAAACCTCACAAATCAGTGGAGATGAATTTTGGTATGAATGTCCAAAAAAACAGGCATCACTGCCAGTCGAATGAACTGAGGGCAGGTGATTGTGGGATTGGGATAAATCAAGCATTCTCAAGTGGATTGATTCTCACAGGGATAGTTGGTAAACATACTCAGGACTTACGCAAAGACACTATAATATAGTGTTGACCCATAAAGGTTTATCTATTTGGCGATCGCTTGAAAAACAAAATATAGCAATCCTATTTTATTTGTGTATGAAAATCTTACCGCTTTTAGGGAACAGGGAACAGGGAACAGGGAACAGGGAACAGGTAAGAGTTTCGGTTTTTTTATCTACTTTTTGATTACCCGCAACCTATTTAGGATTGCTATATCAAAAATTTCAAAGCTTAACTCAAGTTACTTGATATTATTTGGTATACTTTTTGAGTATAAAAACAATTGTTTGTCAACATATTTAAGATGAATTTTAATTATTTAAAATAATTTCAGTATTTAATTAAGTAGCCAGAAAAATTATACTCTGACAAATCTTCCTGACCATCTGGAAGAAGTTAGCCACGATTAAAAAGGAATCGCGCAGGTAGACGATACCGGATGTATAAAAAAATATCAAAAACTGGAATAATTAGGATGGAATGAGTGAGAATTAGTATCAGGAAAAATCATTAAAATTAAAGGTTTTCCTAGAGATAAAAAAAAAGCGATTGCTAATTGGCGAGGTCTGCTCAGAATGTAATACGCACTCAAGACAGTCAAATTATTCTGGGTTACTATTTTCACAAAAAGAACAGAATATATTGCTACTAACGACCTGAATCAATCCTGTAATGATGAGGTAGAGTTGGAAATCCAAACTAGATGGAAAATCATCTTGATAGTATGTAACTATTTGCAGCTAGTCTGCCCTGCTTATGATTATTTATTCAACAAAAAAAATAGTATTTCGCTACTGAGATATATAAATACTATAGAAGTGATGTAGCTACTGCTAGACTCCGCCAAAACTCAAGCAAGAGATTTAGAAAAAAATTGTGATAATCTTTGACTTAGCTAGGGAGTAGCTCGATTGACCTATATTATACCAGTTGAAGGAAAGGTTAAAAAAGATCAAAAGCTTAAAACTCAGACAACGCAATATTTTTCTTCTCCCTTCTTCCTCTCTTGGTGAGCATTCCCTTGCGCCTTTCGGCGACGCGGGGTCTCACCGCTTCTTCCTTCTTCCTTCTGCACATGACCAAAAACATCAATCAAAAACTAATAATTTTTCTAGCATTTCTACTATTATCATTCTTCCTCAGATTTTGGACTTTATTTGTATCTGTATTAGACAAAGACGAAAGCATCTATATATTAGGAGCAGATAGTCTATTAAACGGCAACCTCCCTTATATAAAAATTTGGGATAACAAACCTCCAGGTATTTTTATCTTATTTTCCCTAACAATGCTAATTTTAGGAAAATCTATAGTATCCATCAGAATCTTATCTATTATCGCCACAACTTTTACCAGTTATTTTTTATATAGCATTGGTGCAGTAATTGACAAAAAACAAGGAGATAAAATTGGATTATTAGCAGGTGCTTTATACGCTATTTTTTCCCTACATAATGATGGTGCTGCTGCGAATGCAGAAATTTTGTTTGCTCCTTTAGTGACTGGAGCATTTTTATTATTATTTCAGAATACGAAACCATCAAATATCAAAGTATTTTTGAGCGGCCTAATTTTAGGGATAGGAATGCAAATCAAATACTTGGTAGTTATGGATGTTTTGGGATTAATTTTATTGGGAAGTTTATTTCGGAAGGAAGAAGGAAGAAGCGGTGAGACCCCGCGTCGCCGAAAGGCGCAAGGGAATGCTCACCAAGAGAGGAAGAAGGAAGAAGAAGAAAGTAGGAAGGAGAAAAGAAAACCTGGAAATAATTTTCAGACTATAGACATATTCAAAAATCTTTCCTTTTCCCTATTTAAGTTTTATATTATTTTAGGTACAGGCTTAATTTTACCTGCCGTTATCATCGCAATCATTTATCAATTTTCAGGTTATTTTGATGAATATATTTATGCCACCCTAACTGCAAATAGTAAATATGTAGCAATGCTCAATTTTTCCTGGTCAGACCTGTTAAGTAGACTCAGGAAACAGTTATTAGGAAATATTTTATTGTGGCTATGTTTATTTTGGAGTCCGGTTTATTTGTTTGTCTTTGCTAGAAGTAAATTAAAACAAGAACGAAAATTTATCTATTTATTCGTGTGGTTTAGTTGTGCTTTTTTAGCAGTTTTATTATCAAAGCGATTTTATAATCATTACTTTTTACAATTATTACCCCCTTTGTGTCTAATTAGTAGCTATGTCATTATCAAATCTGTTCATTTACCTCAGCAAAAATATCAAATTCGGAATTTATATGAAGAAGCAAAAAAAACGAAAAAAACTGTTACTATCGATTCCCGAAAATTTTATATTGACTTCCCTTCTGCCTTGCCAAATATACTTCTATTTCTAATATTAATATATCCTTTTACCCAAGCAGGTTATAACAAATTAAGTAAAAATCTAGAATTTATCCATTATCGATATATAAAAAAAATAGATACATGGGATGACAGAGAAGCTTTAATTGCTAAATATCTACAGCAAAGAATTAAATCGACAGATTATATATATGTCGTCAATTATGAACCAATAATTTATTACCTAGTTCCCACAAAAATTCCCACAAAATATGCTTTTCCTAGTCATTTAACAGCCATGTCTCAGATTTTACCTACGGATGCTCTCCAAGAATTAGATAAAATTATGGCGAAAAATCCCAGTTATATTTTACTAGCAGAAAAAGATAATATTAGTCCAGAATATAGAAATTATCTCAATCAATATTTAGAAAAAAAATACTTTCTAGAAACCACAATTCAAAACGTCAGATTATATCGAAGGGTGGATCTCAATTTTGAATAAAGCCAAAAATTATTGCTTTTAGGGAACAGGGAACAGGGAACAGGGAATAGGGAATAATTAATAATTAATAATTAATAGATATCTCCGAAAAATAAATCAACCTTTTAATTAGGGTTTGCTGATTAGATGTAAAAGCACTGATATATAAACGTTTTAGCATTTTTTAGTTAAAAAAAGTCCAAGCTTTTAGGTCATATAGCGCTGTGCGCAGGCAACAGGCAATAGGTAACAGTTCCGGAAGGGGGAATAAAAAGCTGATAAGATAAAACTTTTAGCTATTGGACACCTCCTGTAATTTGTAAATATGCCAGCGCACATTGCTATAATGGTTCAAAAAATTAGAATTTTAGGCTCATAGTTGCGCAGAATAATCTCTTGATTATTCTTCCTCCTACCTCCTCTATAATTCCCATTTCTCCTGTCTCCTGTCTCCTGTCTCCTGTCTCCTACCCTTACCCATAATACTTTTTCAGCAAACCCTAATTAGATTGGTCAAGGAAAGAAAAATTCACCCTAAAAAAAGATTTTTTAGCAAATTTTTCGTGAAAATATCTTACCTGTTGCCTGTTGCCTACTCCTGCAAAAAATCTATATCTTTTTCACCAGATGTCTAATGATTTCTGTATGATAATTAATTTTATTTTTGATTATTGGAGATATCTATTGAACAAAAAAAGAATTCAGAAATTAAGAAATATAATGTAAACTAAAAAAAGGAAAATAATAAGAAAAATTAAAATTTCTAGTCAAAATAGCAGTAATCGTGGTAGATAAACAAAAATCCCGAACTGACTATTGCGGTAAAAAAATCATTGGTGTTGGTGAAAAGAGGTATGATATCCTGTCCGGATAAGAGCGCGAATAAACAACTTTCTCCTTCTACTACTCTTTCTTCTTCTTTCTTTCTTCCTGACTCCTGACTCCTGACTACTAAATAATTAAGATTAATATCATACACTAATTCACCAACGCCAAATCATTTTTTATGACTAAAGACACCGAAAAATACATCCTAGCTCTCGACCTCGGTACAACAGGCAACCGAGCAATATTATTCAACTCTCAAGGCGCTAGTATCGGTCAAGCTTACAAAGAACTTACCCAATATTACCCTCATCCTGGCTGGTTAGAACACGACCCAGAAGAAATATGGCAAGACACTTATGCCATGATGGAACAAGTATTCCGGAATACTAATATTTCCCCCTCAAATGTAGAAGCTATTGGTTTAACAGTACAACGAGAAACCTGTCTCCTCTGGGACAAAACCACAGGTAAACCCCTCCACAAAGCAATAGTTTGGCAAGACCGTCGCACCGCACCAATGATTCGAGAGTTAGTAGCAAAAGGCGAAGCAGAAAAAATTCAAAACTGTACCGGATTAGTTTTAGATGCTTACTTCTCAGCTACAAAACTATCCTGGATGCTAGAGTGGGTAAAGCGAGAACAACCCAATATTAACTTCAGTAACGTGTTGGCAGGTACTATTGATACTTGGATTTTGTGGAAACTAACTGGTGGGCAAATTCACGCCACCGACCATAGTAACGCCAGTCGCACAATGTTAATGAATATTGAATCCCTAAATTGGGATAGAGAATTATTAGACTTGTTTCAAATACCTAGAGAAATAATGCCGGAAATCAAACCAAGTTTCAGCATATTCGGCAAAACAAAAGCAGACTTATTAGGAGTATCAATTCCCATAGCTACAATTTTAGGAGACCAACAAGCCGCCTTATTTGCCCATGGTTGCGATCGCCCCGGAATGTTAAAATGCACTTATGGTACAGGTAGCTTTTTGATTGCTAATACTGGAGATAGTCTTACTAAATCTCAAAATAAACTATTATCAACTATTGGATGGACTAAACAAATCAATGGTAATTTGAAAACGTCTTACGCTCTAGAGGGGGCAATGTTTACCACAGGAGCTTGTATTCAGTGGTTACGGGATGGGTTGAAACTCATAGACTCCGCAGCAGAAACTGAACATCTAGCAATGCAAGTCGAAGATACTAACGGTGTTTATTTTGTACCTGCTTTAAGTGGTCTCGGTGCTCCTCATTGGGATATGAATGCTCGCGGTGCTTTTCTGGGAATTACTGGAGGTGTGAAGCGGGAAAACATGGTGAGAGCAGTTTTGGAATCAATTGCTTTTCAAGTTAAAGAAGTTGTGGATGCTCTGAATCAAGATAGCGGAACTCTAATGACTAATCTAAAAGTTGATGGTGGAGGTTCGCAAAATAATTTTTTAATGCAATTTCAGGCAGATTTGTTGGGTATTCCTGTTGAACGACCTGCGTTTATTGATGCTACTGCTCAAGGAGCTGCTTTTGCTGCTGGTTTGACAGTAGGTCTATGGGATGACTATCACAAATTGGTGAATAATAGTACAGTTGGGCAGGTGTTTGAACCCGGTGAAAATGCTGCAAAAGTGCAAAAAAGTTTTATGGTTTGGCAAAAAGCTGTTAGTAGAGCCAAAAATTGGATTGAATAATTTTGGGAAGTCCTGCAACGGTAATGGTATTGATTGAACTTGGGGCAAATTACCTAATGATGTTAGCTGTTATTACCTCAGCTCCAATTAAAAGAAAGCGGTCGATCTTCGGAGCTTCCCGTAGGGTGCGATGGCGTTAGCGTTAGCGTTTGCGCAGCATGACCATAGGAAAGCTCCTCTATAAGAGGCAGCTCCTCTGTCACTCTTCGGGTCTCCTCGCCAGATCCAATCGACCAAGAGAGAGGATGTATTTCGGTTTCTTTCCTACTCAAAGTTTTTTTCACTCCCCATCTCCCCATCTCCCCCTAACTGAATTACTCCCCGTATGACAAAGACACAAGCAGTAAAAATAGCAAAATTTCTCGCCATATCTAAATTGACCAACATAGGGTGAAGAAAAGATAAAATCTAAATAGGTCTTTAATATAGTTATGATAATTCCTCAAGCAGTTACAATTATGTATAAATCATCCCAATATAATTGTATGGATATACAGGAAAATAGTAGCATGGATCTTGGAATTTCCATCATCGCAATTGCAGACAATATAATAGTGGGAGTAGGGGGTAGCTCCTCTACAACTTTTGCTCCTAGACAGTCTAGTCAAGTTGTTAACAAACCATATCCCAACTACAAGGTTATTGTTTTAAATGATGATGTCAATACATTTAAGCACGTCGCTGAATGTTTGCAAAAATATATTCCAGGTATGACAAGTGATCTTGCTTGGGAGCTAACTCACCAGGTTCACAATGAAGGTCAAGCCATAGTTTGGGTTGGCCCTCTAGAACAGGCAGAATTGTATCATCAGCAGTTGAGTCGGGCCGGGTTAACAATGGCACCCTTGGAAAAAGCATAAATAATTTCAGTAGGGTAATCAACAGTATTAAAATAATTAAACAAAGTTAGATATAACTAGATATTTATTGTAATATACTAGACTTATGTCTAACTTATTATGGGAAACTGAAGGACGGATCAAGTCAATCCGTACCGAAGGTGGCCATCGACGATTTACTGTATCTAACTTAATCGGTAACAAACAAGATAATTCGGTTGTGCAGAGCGCAAAGTGTGGGATAGGTAATTAAGTCATCCCAGTTCCAGGGAGCGATAATGCTGACGCAACCCTCCGCCAACGCTAAACCAGCCCTTTGTGCTGCTGTATTCTCAAATGCGAGTATGAAGCCAAATCCAATTGAAATAGGGGATGTAGCTACCGCACTTGCTCCGCTAACGCTAATCTCACTATTATTAATGTCTGCTCCCAAACCTTAGCAAATTTATTCTATCGGCAATGTCATCGGCCATTCTGTTGTCTGACAATTCTATTCCTTCGCTCCAATTGCTGTATCTGGTCTTTTCCGATCATATGCTTAATTTCAGGGGGTACTGGATCGTTCATCTCCTCCCCAATCATCGGTATGCCATTGTTTACAGTTAGTTTTACCTTCTGTGTTAACTATCAGTTCTTCAATAAATTGGTCAGTATGTTTACCAACTCTCCCTGTGAGAATCAGGCATTGGTAATTGATGGGATGATTTATATTTCGGGGTAGCGCTCTGTAACCTACCCCGGTTAATCATTGGGGGATTGCCCCTACAAATTTCATCCTGTAATTTACCAACGCCGAGAATCAATTCACTTGAGGATGCTTGAGTCATCCCAATCCAACAATTGATAATTTTCTCAAAGATTTTATAATTGGTGAAAATTCTTAACTTTATGAAATATTAGGGATGGCACAGAGAGTAAGCATTCAGCTATTAGCAGTTAGCGCTTCCCTGCGAGATGCTAAGCAAACAGCAATTAGTAATGAATAATTACTTCTCAGTTTTGAGAAGGGGACTTTAGCAGTAACTTTTTATTCTTTCTCAATTTTTCAATTGCTTTGACCTTCCACAAAATTAATGGCTGTTAACGTAGTTCCTCCGCAGGAGGCTAGCTAATAGCTGACGGCTGTTTGCGCAGCATTCCGCAGGAAATGCTTACCACAGAAGTAATATATTTAGCTATACTGGATAAATAATTAGGGAAATGGCTTTAGAATATACTTGATAAATTGATTGATTTTTTATTTTTATGAAGAACCTAATAAAAATTATCCCTTGGTTAGTTATGGCTGGCTTCGCTTGGTCTCTTGGTTTCTTTTACAATGTTTATTATGGTGGTTTAATTGGTCGGTTACGAGGAATGTACTACAATAAGGTGGCATTAGCAGCGGAGGTGGAAGGGTCAAAAAGACTGATAATTGTTGGTGGTTCGGGAGCGCACTATACTGTCAATTCTCAGTTAATGGGAGAAGAACTTGGTATTCCTGTATTTAATTTTGGCTTGGATGGAAATTTGGGTCTGAATGTAATTTTTCCTACTATTTTGGAGCAAGTTCGTCCAGGAGATGTTGTGCTGATAATTCCTGAATACTTAATGCTATTAGATGAAGATGGATTAGGCGATCGCTCTACTTACTTTGGAGTAGCTATTGGAAAACCAGGGTTAGGAGGGGTACCACCTAAGCAGTTTGCTCAAGATACTTTTGGTTTGGGCGTACCTAGTCTTAGACAATTGACAAAATCTACTATAGATATAGTTAAGCAAGTAGAAGTTTCAGGTTATTATGCCGATCCTATTACAGACTGGGGAGACCCGACTAAAACATGGGAACGCAAAAGTAAATGGTGGAAATTGACAGTTAACAAACCCGTTACTCCTCATTCAATTGCACGAATTAAGCAATTTAGAGAAGAGTTAGAAGCTAAAGAAGCAAGTTTAGTCATATCACTGCCTATCATTTATGCCAGTACAGATGAAAGAACTGTGAAAAATGTGGAGAAAACTGCTGAAGAGTTAGGTAAAATTGCTCCTCTAATTACTGACGAAAAGTTAAATTTATGGACTGACGTTAACTTGTTTGCTGATACTCACTACCATCTTAAACCAGAAGCAAAAGTTATACGTTCAAAAGAATTAGTTGAACAACTCCAACCTATAATTCAATCGACAATAAGTAATAAATAAGGTTTTAATTACCCCCTTTCTTTGTTTTTCAAGAGGGAAAAGGGAGAAAGGCTTAAAAGTCTGAAAAAAAACTTAAATTTATTCTAGATATTCACGCTTAGGTTGACACAAGCTATACCAACCAACGGTAATATAAAACCCGCTTGAAAAGTGGTCATTACGACAATAGGAAGCAATCTCGCGCAACTCCTGAGATTGCTTCTTTCCACGCTATACGACTTGGATTCTATATAAGAAGGGTTTTGTTATCTAGAAAAGAAAGACCGAAGAACCGAAAAATCTGGCTTTGTTTGAATTTTAAGCTTTTGATCTGTCCTAACCTTTCCTTCGACTGCCATACCTTAAGATACCCCCTAATTTTCCCCTTCATATCAAATCAGGTTAAATACCCTCACAATCAATAGCTTAAAACCCTGATTATTACCTTATTGTATCTATGTGCAATTAGGCGGATTTAATATCATTTATTGCCCAAATTCCGCAGCCAAAACATCATCATTATCATCAGCAAGAGTCGCAACAATAGTAATTGCCCGAGAAATTTCTCCTGGAGATAATTCTGCTACAGTACGAGTTGCCAGAATTACAATTTGATTATCCACAATAGCAAAATGAGATTCCATGGTCGATAACCAATTCATTTCCAATAATCTACGCATTAACTCGGGTTCATTTTTTGCTGGTAACTTCAGAACATAAGACCAGACATCAAAAGTATCATCATCTGTTTCTCCAGTCAGTCTGACATATACTTCCACACTACCATATTGAAATTTCCATAAATGGCCTGCTTCATTATTGGCCACCATCACTTTTTGATCTTCTGCCATATTGGCAATAATTGTTTCAATCTCTTCTATGTAGCTGAGACTGGTATCATTTTCAGTTATTTCTATATTATCTTCTTCGGTAGAAGGATTATCCACAGAAGTACTATCAGGGTTGTTAGTAGTCATAATTTATACCTATAGAAAAATTATCTATTACCAGTTTAAGTCCTGAACCTATCCTAATTACAAACAAAGCTATAATGCTATCCACAATTAGTAATCTATAGCTATGTCCAAAGCAGAAATTAATTTTCCTTATTTTGACAAAATCTTGGCCAATTTAGAAGATGAAGCAACTAAAACTATCTTTGGAAACCACGTTCACTGGGGTTATTGGGAAAATCCTAATTGGGCAAAAAATACTGCTGAAGATTTTGCGTCCGCGACGGAAAAGCTATCACAAAAGGTTTATCAAGCTGCTGATATTAAGGATGGTATTTCTATTTTAGATGTGGGTTGCGGTTTTGGCGGTACAGCTGCCAGTATTAATAATAATTATTCGGAGGTAAAAATCACGGGATTAAATATAGATGAACGGCAATTAAATGTAGCTAGAAAACAAGTTCAAGCTTGTGGTGATAATTCTATTGAATTTGTGCAGGGAGATGCTACTAAAATGCCTTTTCCTGATAATTTTTTTGATGTGGTTTTGGCGGTAGAGTGCATTTTTCATTTTCCTAGTCGCTCTGCTTTTTTCCAAGAAGCAAAAAGGGTTTTAAAACCTGGTGGTAAAATTGCTTTGTCTGATTTTGTTCCTACTGCAACAATCAATTTTTTTGAACCTGTAGTTAGATTATTTATCAAAGATTTAGGTGCTGAAACTTATGGCAATGTTAATTTTTTTACTATTGCTAACTATCAAGATTTAGCAATAAAAATAGGTTTGAACAGTTTTCTAATAGAAGATATTACTTTTAATACTTTACCTACTTATAAAATCCTAAAGGAGTTTCCTGTTTTTTCAGATTCTCCAGCTAATCAGAAAACAAATAATATTTTTGAATGGGTGACACGGTTGGGACTACTACGTTATTTAATTTTGTCAGCGAGTATAGAATAATTTTCCCATTTTCAATTGAGGTCTTATAGGAGGCAACAGGCAACAGGCAACAGGCAACAGGCAACAGGCAACAGGCAACAGTGGGAAAAATATTTCCCGGTCTCAGGTTTATTATTAGCATAAGTATTAACCCACTCATTCTTTTTTATTTTGTGTGCTTGAGAAAATGAATTGACTATTGCGACATCCGCAACAGAGAGGGGAAGTAGGTATTTTTCCACCACACACCTCTAATTTGTGTGCTCGAGAAAATGAATTGACTATTGCGACATCCGCAACAGAGAGGGGAAGTAGGTATTTTTTCACCACACACCTCTAATTTGTGTGCTCGAGAAAATGAATTAGCTATTGCCACATTCGCAATAAAGAGGGGAAGTAGTTATAACAGTCGCCAAGGCACTTAGGATATAAAGGACAAACATAGATAGATAGATAGATAGATAGATAGCGATCGCCTAATTGAGATGGTCTAATAATTTGATACTTTTTCCTCCATATACCTCAAATTTTGGTGCTTGAGAAAATGAATTGACTATTGCGACATTCGCAACAGAGAGGGGAAGTAGATATTTTTCCTCCACACACCTCAAATTTTGGTTGCTACACAAAATGAATTAGCTATTGCGACATCCGTAATAGAGAGGGTAAGTAGATATTTCCCTATCACACAGATGCTTAAGGAAATGAATTGACTATTGCCACATTCGCAACAAAGAGGGGAAGTAGTTATAACAGTTGCCAAGGCGCTTAGGATATAAAGGACAAACATAGATAGATAGATAGATAGATAGATAGATAGCGATCGCCTAATTGAGATGGTCTAATAATTTGATACTTTTTCCTCCATATACCTCAAATTTTGGTGCTTGAGAAAATGAATTAGCTATTGCCACATTCGCAACAGAGAGGGGAAGTAGATATTTTTCCTCCACACACCTCAAATTTTGGTTGCTACACAAAATGAATTAGCTATTGCGACATCCGTAATAGAGAGGGTAAGTAGATATTTCCCTATCACACAGATGCTTAAGGAAATGAATTGACTATTGCCACATTCGCAACAGAGAGGGTAAGTAGATATTTCCCTATCACACACATAGATAAGGTGCTTAAAAAAATAAATATTCCGGAGAATAGACTAAAAACTCAAAATCTCAACCGAGAATTCAAAAGCCTTGCGATAAAGTCAAGATTACTTTATCCTTAATTTATTTTCAACAATTAATAATTAATAATTACCTATCCTGAAAAAGAAGAGGATTGACTAATAAAGAAAAAAAATTCTTCTTTCTCCTTTATAAAGAGAGGCTTTAAACCTTAATTATGCAACAAAATTGATTGTAAAAATTGATGATCTTTTCCCTTATGGGGTACCCTACCAACCCCATAAAATCCACGAGTGATAGGGTATATTAAACCCATAGCGCATTCTCAGTGCTACCGACTACTGACCACTTCTTCAACAGGCTTATAACCGACCCAATACTTACTAAATAAATGAACTTCAGTAGCAATATTAATAAAACCTGCTTTCTCCAAACGTTCCTCTAAATTATCTGTAATATAACTCTGATAATAAGGTTCATGAAACATTGCTGGGAAGTTTTTTAACATTGGCGCAAAATCAGGTTCATCAGAAACTTGAATCGAATCACAAATCACAAAAACACCCCCAGGTTGAGTCACTCTAAAAGCTTCTTCTATTACTTTTTGACGTACTATCGGCGGTAATTCATGGAACATAAAAACACAAGTTGTTGCCTGAAAAAAATTATCTCTCAAAGGTAAATATTCTGCATTTCCTTGTAAAAGTTGAGGCAACTCTCCTAAGCCTTCAGATAATAATTGATGAGCTTTTTTTAAATAAGCAGAGGATAAATCAACACCATAAAGAGCAGCCTTTGGTAAAGTAGCGCGAATAAATTTTAAAGTTCTACCAGTACCACAAGCAATATCTAAAACTCGTAAATTTTGAGGAGCGATCGCCTCTAAATTTTGCCCTGAAAATAACTTTTCTAATCCCATTTTTAACGGAGCTAAAATTCGTCGTCGCATGGCATCGGCAGTACCATTAAATAAAATTTCTACCTGTAAATCATAGAGATTAGCTGATGTATCGCTTAAGTAGCCATCTGTTTGATAATGAAAATTTTGTAAGTAATAACTAGGATAATTTTGAGTATTTATTTGTGGAGAAAAATCTTGATATTTCTTTTGTTTAATTCTATTCCAAACTGTAGGCATATCTAGCCAAATATTAGGATAATAACTGAAAAAATCTGACCAGGGATTATCAAATATAATATTAACTGGATAAATACCATTTTCTCCATCTGCCAAATCTCTTTCCATAATTTTATCAATGCGTTTCTGCATTTTTTGGAGAATTGCGGAAGACAAAGGTTGAGTTTTAAATTCAAGAGTTGGATAAACAAAATTTCTCAGGCGAGTAGAAATTTGTTTGTGAGCTAAAGCGAAGTAAATTTTACTTTGTTGAAATGTTTGATAAGTAAATTTTGTAATAGTATCTGACATGACGATAAGTCTAAATAGATTTTGCGAGTGTTCTAGTTTTCGTTAAGAATTGTAACGCAATTATCATATAGCAGAAGGAAGAAGGAGGAAAGTTGATATTCTGTTGTTTTAGATATTCTATAAGTCAAAAGTAGTAATGGCAGTTGCTATTTGGCAGTTGCTATAATTTTGAAGAAAAGATCATATAGTACTTTGGCGTTTGACAATATTTGCGTAGCATTCCGGTAGGAAAAGGCAAGAAGCAACAGAGGAATGTCAAACACCTTAATGCATAGTGCCATAGCTAATATAGGGTTTGTTGAAAAAGTCTTATGTGTGAGGGTAGGAGTCAGGAGACAACCCACCCCTAACCCCTCCCTGGAGGGGAAGACAGGAGGAATGGGGAATTTAGAGGAGGCAGGAGAATGAATTATCCCAAGCATTGTTCTGCTATAGTCAACCCAAAATCCGCTCCTTTTTGAGTTCCCTAGAACGAAAACCTTGTACTTTTTCAAGACCAAAAAAGGCTCTTGTCTTTATCTGTCAATGCTTTTAGATTTAATCAGCAAGCCCTAATATATTCCTTCAAAAAAAATAGCCCCCATTGAAGGAGGCTATAAAAACTAACTCGCTATTTTTTCACATCATAATTATTGCTATGAGGCCAGGCAAGTAAATCAAGAATCATTTATCTAGAAAAATCATTTCTAGTCCTTACTTTGGAATGAGAATTAAATAAAATACAGACATTAAAGATCAAAGCTTAAATAAATTAAACCTTAGTCTTTCTAAATCATGTAAGTAATAAAATACTCATTTCTTAAGGTCTGAGAAAACTTCTTTTCTCCTAACTCCTGAATTCTACTTATTCAATTAGCAATCGTAGTATAGAGAAAACTCATAAGGATGAGGCCGTAGACGCATGGGATTAACCTCATTATCCAATTTGTACTCAATCCAAGTTTGAATCAAGTCCTCTGTAAATACCCCACCAGTAGTCAAAAACTCATGGTCTTTTTCCAAAGCTTCCAAAGCACCCTCTAAAGACCCAGGAGTAGAAGGAATCTTGCTTAACTCTTCCGGACTGAGGTCATAAATATCCACATCCAAAGAATCACCAGGGTCAATTTCATTCTTAATCCCATCAATACCAGCACAAAGCATCGCAGCAAAAGCCAGATAGGGGTTACAACTAGCATCAGGACAACGGAACTCTAGTCGCTTGGCCTTGGGATTTGTACCACTTAAAGGAATCCGAACAGAAGCAGAGCGGTTACCTTGAGAATAAGCTAAGTTTACTGGAGCTTCAAATCCAGGAACTAATCGCTTATAGGAATTAGTAGAAGGATTAGAGAATGCCAAAATTGCTGGAGCGTGTTTGAGGATACCACCAATATAATTAAGTGCCATCTTACTCAAGTTGGCATAACCATCACCCCAGAATAAAGGTTGTCCATCTTTCCAGATTGACTGGTGACAGTGCATACCCGAACCATTATCGTTAAATATAGGCTTAGGCATGAAAGTAATAGTTTTGCCATGTTTTTTGCCCACATTCTTGATGACATACTTATAAATCATCAAGTTGTCTGCAGCTTCTACCAATGTGCCAAACTTAAAGCCTAATTCATTCTGACCACCTGTAGCAACTTCGTGGTGATGCTTTTCAATGGGGACTCCACACTTGGCCATTGTTAACAGCATTTCTGTCCGCAAGTCTTGCATTGTATCTGTGGGAGATACAGGAAAATAACCTTCTTTGTAGCGAGGTTTATAAGCTTTGTTACCACCTGGTTCTTCACTACCAGAATTCCAGCGACCTTCTATACTATCTACATAGTAATAAGCTTTATTTTCTGTTTGGTCAAACCGAGCATCTTCAAATACAAAGAATTCTGCTTCAGGACCAAAGAAGGCAGTATCCCCAATACCTGTCGATCTTAAATAGTCAACTGCTTTCTGAGATATGACTCTGGGGCAACGGCTATACCATTCACCAGTTCGAGGTTCTTTGATACTACAAGTTATACTTAATGTTGGTTCAGCCATAAAAGGGTCAATCCAAGCAGTAGTTGGATCGAGTACCATCATCATGTCTGACTCGTTAATATTTTTCCAACCACGGATACTAGAACCGTCGAAGGCAACTCCATCTGTAAAGGAACTCTCATCAATTTGACTTCTGTGAACTGTTAAATGTTGCCAAATACCAGGTAGGTCAATGAATTTCAAATCAATAACTTGAATGTCATCATTGTTAATCCAGTTCAATACATCTTGGGCTGTTTGTGCCATATTAGCTCCTAAGTTTTAAATTTGGGCTTTCTTATCAAGAAGAATAGCCCTAATAAGAATACATCCGTTTAAAATTTTGGCTTTCTTAACAAGAAGAATAGCTGTGACATACTCCCACACTAAGCTGGCGCTATAGTGTCGGCTTCTCGTTTCGCAGCCCCGGTATCCCGTCGGACTCAACGAGCTTTAAGGACGGAATGCCCTACCGCCCTATTTTTTATATTTATCGCTGCATTTCCTAGTTAATGCTTCCCTACAAGATGCTGCGCAAACGCAAACAAGTCGCGGTCTATGAAAACACCGCAATGTGGGCAACAATAAGTTCGTATCAGCTAATAAGAATACATCCAGCCAATCATAAGAATGAAAATCCTTGAGTTTTTGTATCTAAGATTACAATATTCCCTAGCCTGAATCAAATGATTCTGCTAGGTGTCAATTTATAGTAGGGTAGGATAGAAAGTTTAAGAAATTGTTGGGAGAATAATTATATGCGGGACACTATAACTAGCTTAATAGATAATTACGATGCTAAAGGTCGTTATTTGGATCGGGATGCTGTCGATCAATTAAAATCTTATTTTGAAACTGGTACTGCGCGAGTACAAGCTGCTACATTAATCAATTCTATGGCTGCTAGTTTGGTTAAGCAAGCTGGGATTACGTTGTTCGCACAACAGCCGGAATTAATTCGTCCTGGTGGTAATGCTTATACGACTCGCCGTTATGCTGCTTGTCTACGGGATATGGATTATTATTTACGTTATGCTACTTATGCTTTGGTCGCAGGTAACACGGATGTTTTAGATGAAAGGGTCTTACAAGGTCTTCGAGAAACCTATAATTCTCTAGAAGTACCTATTGGACCTACTTTGGTTGGAATTGGTATTCTTAAAGAACTTGTTAAATCTGAGGCGGCAGCGGCGGGTATTCAAACTGGTGCTTTCTTAGAAGCACCCTTCGACCATTTAATTAGTGAGTTAGCTGAAAAGGACATTTAATTAATGAATAATTAATAATTAATAATTAATAATGTAAGTATTCAGCCGTCAGCTATCAGCTATTAATTTTGGGTTTGCGTAAAAGCAACCTTTGAAATTGAAAAAGAATAAAAAGTTACCGCCAGTCCCTGGAAAAAACCTTATAAGTAATTAGGTTTGCTGAAAAAGTCTTTTAGTAGGGGTAGTAGACAGTAGACAGTAGACAGGAGACAGGAAGAACGGAGAATTTAGAGGAGGTAGTCGGAAAAATTGTCCCTCAATTTTTCTGCCATAATAATTCCAAAATACTAGCTTTATGCAGCTCTTGCCACCGAAAAGTTGGTACTTTTTTTAACCCAAAAACGTTCAAGCCTTTATCTGTTAATACTTTGATCTTTAATCAGCAAGCTCTAATTATTCATTACTAATTGCTGATAGCTGTTTGCGCAGCATTCCGTAGGAAATACTTACTTAATAATTATTCATTACCAAGCGTAAAAATGGGATTTGGAAACCAAATCCCTACAGTTTTTTTCAGAACTAAGTAATTAATTATTTTGATTTTTTTTAACATTAACGAAGCGGATTTTTACAACTCAAAAAGCTGATAACTACTTGCGGAACATTCCGAAACGGAAATTCTAAAAGCTGATAGCTAGTTAATCATTAAAATTTGTGGTTAAACAAAGATTAGATATTTTATTGGTCGAACAAAACTTATGTACTTCTCGGCAAAAAGCTCAAGTTTTGATTAGAGCAGGAGAAGTAATGGTAAATCAGCAAATAATTGATAAACCAGGAACTGAAGTAGAGTCTGAGGCGAATATAAAAGTTAAGCAAAAGTCTTTGTATGTTTCTAGGGGAGGTTATAAACTTGCTAAAGCATTAGAATATTTTTCTATCCCTATTTCTGACAGAATATGTCTTGATGGAGGTATTTCAACAGGTGGGTTTACAGACTGTTTGTTACAAGCGGGGGCTAAATTAGTTTACGGTATTGATGTGGGATATGGGCAAGTTGACTGGGGTTTGCGTAATGACCAAAGAGTTGTTTTAAAAGAGAGAACTAACCTACGTTATTTAACTCCTACAGAATTATATGGCGAGGAGTTAGTATTAAATTCTCAAGCACAGGAAAATTCAGAAATATATCCTAATTTAGCAGTAGTTGATGTTTCTTTTATTTCTGTAATTAAAGTTTTACCTGCTTTATGGCAATTACTTATTCCACCTCGTGAAACAATATTGTTGGTAAAACCTCAGTTTGAAGTAGGGAAAAAACGAGTAGGTAAAAAAGGTGTGGTACGTTCCTCTACTGACCAAGCTGAAGCAATTTTTCAAATATGGAATAGCGCTCAGAATTTAGGATGGGGATATTCTGGTTTAACCTGGTCTCCTATACAAGGTCCGGCTGGTAATATAGAATATTTATTATGGTTAAATATTGAGAGTAAACTTTCACTAGACTTGAGAGCGATCGCTCAGATAACGAAATTAGCTCAAGAAGAATTTAATCATAGTTCGTAATTAAAATTTGACTTTTAAAATCGCCACACTTCTTACTATCTAATATTAAAAACAAACAGTTAATTATTGTTTAGTATGGTTCAGAAAAATTCATATATAGAGTCAAATATACTAGGGATAGTATTTAATTTAAATAAGTGCTACAGTGAAAGAAAAAAAGTGATTTGTATGAATTATGAATGCTATTAGGCAAAATATAAGTATTGAAAAATATCAAAATTATCGGCTTGGTAAAGAAATTTTTCCAGGCTGTAATCTTGTGAATTTAAGTCCAAAACAGGCAGAAAAATTAAAGGAAAATCTCTGGGAAAATGGTGTTATTTTCGTCCGTAACCAAAATCTGACAGCATCTCAGTTAACAGCATTTGCCAGACAGACCTTTAGAGATTCAAACCTTGGTCATCGTCGCCCAAAATCCCTAGACCCTGAAATTCCTGCATACTTACAAAGTTCAGGGTCTGCTATTTTAGGGAATCCTAAAGGATTATCTCAGAATGTGCTAGGTAAGATTGCCTGGCAGTGGCATCACGACAAAGACCTTCTTCCAAAAACTGCTGGGTTAGAGATGAATACTCCTTATGTGGTCATGCTATATGGTGTGACTATCCCTTCAGAAGGCATTGATGGACAGCCTCATACTACTGGTTTTCTAGATATGATCAAAGCTTATAATAACTTTGAACCTGAATATCAGCAGCAATTAGAACAGCTTTCAATGTATCATCTTTCTCCCGTATCTCCACAACCAGGGGAGGAGATCCCCAGGAAACTACATCCTTTAGTATCAACTCACCAAATAACTGGACGTAAAGGTTTATATTTGGGTTCAGACACTTCTATTCTACAGGGACTTGAGGATAAACCTGATTTGGCAAAGCGATATTGGGTAGAGTTATTTGAGAAAGCTCTTAATTATACACCTATTTATCATCATGTTTGGCAAGCTGGAGATATTGTATTTTGGGATAACTCCCAAGTTATGCACACTGGAAAAGCTTACGATTCTACTAAATATAAACGCATTGCTTTGCGTATTGGAGTTGTGAATAACCGTGATGACTATAACTGCTAAATTGACAAAAAATTACATCTCTTTCATTTTGATAACTCATTAATTTATCCTCATATATTTGCTCTATTTTTATCTTAAAGAGTTAAAGTATTACCGAATAATTAATAATTAATAATTAAATAATTCTGGTTTAAAGCTGACCCTTTTAAGGGAAAAAAGCGGTCGAGAGATGGCGATCTTCGGAGCGACTCTGTCAAGAGCGGGTCTCCTCGCTATATTCAATCGACTAAGAAAAGAAATAATATTTCCTTATATTCAATTCCGTAAGGGTTTTAACCAGAGGTAATTATCAATTATCCATGATCAATTATCAATTAATAAAAGCAGTTTTGGAGTTTAGTGAATAGGGAATAGAAATTAGTATTAAACGTCAGCATTCAGCCGTCAGCTATCAGCCATCAGCTATTGCTTTTAATTTTAGATAAAAGCTTTACTAATTGAGTCATAATTTATGCTTACGCTCTCTAGCTGGCTGAAACAGTCTATATTAATTAAAACCCCCTTCTTTCCCTTATTTTGCTGAGAGCTGACAGCTAATAGCTGTTTGCGCAGCATTCCGCAGGAAATGCTTACTATTAAACTGTACCTCACCATCCTAAAAAATGCTGTAATATTTTTAGATTATTATATAAATAATATAAGTTATTTTTACTATTAATTTTCTCAATAAACTGCTAAATAGTGGTTGGTTAATATGAGTTTATTCATATATTTAAAAGTCATACAAATTACCAAAAATAATCATCTACATATGCAACAATTCAATGATTAAGTAATTAGTACAGTCAAGTGAAATTCAATACGATTATTAAACACTTACTATATATTATTCATATTTTTACTACTCTCTTCGACCTACGGACGTTACATACAATTTTCCTAAAACCCCTCAAGAAAATATAGAAAAATTTTTGATATTTGGTATAATATTTTAGGGTTTTGGTAGGTGGTAAGCTAAATATCTGGTATACATAAAATTAGAGGGAGGGGAGCAGAATGGTTTGGGAAAATTCACAGGAAAACAAGAGCATTTTCATAGAAATTTTCAAATATATAGGTGATCGGTGGCGATCGCCTAACCTTAAATCTTCAAATATTGAACTTCCACAGTTACTTACTCCTGAAAGTATTCTTCCACAATAATCTGAGGATATAGATAATTTTTTTGCTGTAACTATTAAATTGCCATGTTCATCCGAAAAATTAGTATATTTTTTCTTTTCCTGATTAAATTATCTATTTATATATTTTGTACTTCATTTATTTTTAGTACAATAATTTCTGCCAAAATTATATCTGTCAAATTAGCGGATCGATTTTTATATAGTTTAATTCTCTTTGGCGATTTTTTAAGAGGAATAGAAATAGTTGAACTTTTTAATATTGTTGCTTTTGCTGTTGTGGGAATGGGTTTTGGTTTAGCAAGTATTTTTTTACCTAAGTATTTAGGTCGTTATGTGAGTGCAATTCTATTAATAATTTTAGTGCCAATAATTTTTCTCACGACTCAAATGGTGAGATATGATATTTGGGTAGAACAGGTAGCAAATAACGAAAATTTATCTCTTGATGGAGCGGAATTACTAACTAATTCATTTTTAAATCAAAGGGTAGGTAATGATGGTATTTATGGCTTCTATTTATATACTGCTCAGTTTCCTATCCTACCTGATAAAAAAGTACAGATGAATAATTTAGATAGATTGGAAAAGAGTGTTAATTCAAAGTTTGTGAGTCTGATAGGAGTTCCACCAGGGGTTATTTATTGGGCAATTAGTTTGTGTTTTTGGGCGATTAGAATTTTTTATTTTGTAGTAGCAGTAGTCACGACTGTTGCTCACTTCAGAGAAGGTTTAAGGATCGTAAAATGTTAATCTTGTAGATTAAATTTTGCTCTGGGAATTATAGCAAATCTCAAAAACTTTTCTATGTTTTCTTGAGTGAGGGAGATGGGGAGATGGGGAGATGGGGAGTAGTAAACATAAGAATAGTTAATATCATGTTCAGTTGAATACTTATAAATAAATGTTGTGAGTTTTCAGGAGTCAACCCACCCCTCGCCCCTCCCCCTCCCAGGAGGGGAACTCAGGAGTCAGGAGGGAAAAAAAGGGCAAAAAGAGGAAATATTGGAGAAAAGTAAAGATAATTTCATTATTTCTTTGGTACCGTCGGTACTGTCAGTCCTTAAATTTTATTTATAACTGATTATCCGCAATTCGTAGCTCCCCCGGAGGGGGAACATGATATAACACATTAGGTGGCTAATAATCCCTTTTCACGTTATTGAATCCTACTAATTACTTAATTCATTGAAGTCTTGCATAAGTATCGCATTCTTTTTGAGAAATTGTATTATACAGCAGAGAATTTAGCTAATTATTGAATTTTTAACAACAGCGAGTGCCATTTCAGTTATCAGTTGTCAGTTGCCAGTTATTAGTTATGAGTACATCCTGCAATAGGGAGGCAATAAATACGGAATATTGTTTTTTTATCTATAGCGCTATGTCTTTTGGTTAAGACAAGAAATTTGGGTTGTAAGGGAACAGGGAATAGAGAAATTTTCTAAGGTATTTGCGTAGCGCTATAGAATATACTTTAAATCTTTTTTTCATACTTTTTTTTGCTCTATCTCTTCTCTATTGTTTACTACCTGTTTCTGTCAAGACTCTAATTTAATTGATTGGATATAATACCAATTTGGAAAAATAATTTTACGAATAATAAGATAAATTAAAATACTTTATAGGAAATGTTAATTGGACTAAAAAGATTAATTCCTAGCTAATAAATAGTATCAAAGCCATTCATTCTGACTCCTTACTCCTAATAAATAACCTAGTTATTTGTAGCAAATATTTATCAAATTGATGTAACATACTGCTTCAGCAAAGGTAAAAGAGTAAAATTGTTTTCTTGTTTTTCTATTAGAGAGCGTCGCTGCAAAGATTTAATGATATTCAACAAGTCTGAAGCTGGTATTTGTAAATTATCTAATAAGGTTGAAATAGTTGCTGGTTCGGTTGTGGTTGCTAGGTGAGAGATTACTTGTTTTTCTACTTCTGATAAACGGGAAAGTTGCTGATGTAATAATTCTTTGATGTCTGCGTCTAAAAATAGAGGGTCGTATTGAAATAATTCTGAGATATTTCCACTGAATAAGTCATTAATAGTTGTGGCAATTATATTTAACCAAGTGGGGTTGCCTTGATAAAAGTCAATCAATTTTTGCCATTGTTCGTCTACTTGTAAGTCTTGGTCTTTGAGAATTTTTGTAGCTGCTTGCTCATCTAAACCTTTGAGGTGTAATGAACGAATGGATGTATTTTTACCTTTAATAATTTCTCTGAGTTTTTCTCTACTAATTATTAGGCAACAACTCTGATGGGAGAGTTGGGCAATAAGTTGGAAAAATTGGCTGTAGTTTTCATATTCTGGAGTGTAATGACTTGCTAGTTTGCCACTACTAAATATTGTTTGGATGTCATCTAATATTATGAGGCAGCGGTGCTTTCTCAAATTTTCTAAAAGATGGGAATTTTCTGGGGTTTCGAGAGTGGAATTTTGGTTAAAGATAAATTGAATGAGTTGGGTTTGAATTGTTTTGAGTGGTGGGGAGTCTCGGAGACTTTGCCAAATTATATAGTCGAATTTATTTTGAATATTTTTGATGAGTTGAAGAGCTAATGTTGTTTTGCCAATGCCATTCATTCCGTGAAGCACTACTATTTTTTTTTGTTCTTGGATAATCCATTTTTTGAGGGTTTTTATTTCCTGAGTTCTACCGTAGAATTTTTTATAGTCTGGTGCATCTGAGAGGTCGATTTTTGGTTTAGGTATAGTCTGGTGTTTGTTGATATTTGGTTGAGTCAAATTTTCAGGGTTTATAGTTTCTGAGGAGGAGAAAGTTTCAGGGCAAAAATTTATATTCTTAATTCCTATAAAGTCTTTTTCTATATTTGTGGATGAACCTATAGAAAACTGCCATCTATCAAATGTAGTGCGTAGATTAGATTTATTTACTTGTTCACCGAAAGTCTCTGAAAAAGTTTTCCATAATTCTGAAGCGACATCTCTGACATGACCGTTAGTGCATTGAAATTCTTGAGCTATTTCTGAATATTTTTTACCTTGAAAAGTACCTCTTAATATGACTTGTTGGAGGTCATCTAAATGTTTTCCTGTTTGATTAAAGATGAGATGGTCTGCTAGATTTAAGATTTCTTGGATATCCATAGATGAGGTAAGTAGAGGAATTTTATATATTATAGTCCGACATTACCCTACACCATAAAATTTTTAATCAAATTTAATGACGAAAAGGAGATTTTTCAATCATTAAACTCCTTACTTTTACAGATTATTCCCTACTGAAAAAAAAAATTTGTGATGGAATTGAAGAATAGCAAACATTAAGTTACTAGATTGATTTATGACTGAAGAACCAGACCTAGTTCAATTAATCAGAGATAATTTTCATGAGATTCTGAGATATTTACGGCAAAAATATGATGAGTTACCCCCGGGACTGAAAAAGGTCGTTGAAAGTATACCCGATTTTTTAAGTGATATTGAAACAGATACTGAACTTATTAACAAACGGGAAGTTTATGAAATTATTGCCGAATTTCTCCAAAAAAACTTAAATGAAGAACTACCTTTATGTCTGGATGCTACCCATATTATTTGTGGAGAAAATGACCAAAGGTTATTAAAAGAAAGAACTGGAGATGCGGAAAAAATTGCTGAGGATGCCAAAGAATTAATTTTGACTATTAAAGTGCATTATGAACTATCAAAAAGGTCAAAGGGTCTCAAATATAATCGGAGGACTGAAATTTTTTATCAGAAAAAAAATCAACCAGCAGTAAAAAAAGTAGAAGAGGAATTAGATTGGGATAGAGCACCTAGTGATGTGCGTTCAGGGGTTCTAAATGAAGAGAAAAAAATATCAACTTTTAAACTTTATCCAATTGAGTAGAAAATTATGCCAGAACCATTTCTAATAGGTATAGCAATAGCATTAGGATTAGGGGCACTTGGAGCAACCTTAGTAATAATATTTTGGAAGCAAATTCTAAAATGGGCAGAAGAGAGTCTTTTTCCTTGGATTAAAACTAATATTCCATCAATTGAAAATCAAGTAAGAAAAGCATTTAGTGCTGTAGATAATGTTGTTGTTACTACCCGTAATATTATTCGTAAAGCTTGGAAAAAGTTGCGTGAATATTTGCTAAAGCAAGTAATAAAACTAGAAAGAAAATCATCAGGTGAATGGATAAAGCAAGTCACATCTTGGACAATTAAAATTCTTGAATCTGGTAAAAAAGTTCCGATAAAAACGGAGATAGAAGAAGTAGTAGATTGGGAGGATCTACCTCAAGATGTTCGTGAAGAGTGGTTAAAACAAGAGAAAAGTAAAGCTGAAATTGATGTAACTGAGTATCGTGACCGGGAAATTATGGAAATGTTTGCTTAGTCAAGTAGAATTTTCAGAGGAAAAACTCTGAATATTTGGAGGTGAAAAAAAATCGATAAAAAGTTGCATGAATATTTGCTAAAGCAAGTAATAAAACTAGAAATATCATCATCAGGTGGATGGATAAAGCAAATTACATCTTCGGCAATTAAAATCTTTGAATCTGGTAAAAAAGTTCCGGTAAAAGTTTACCCATAAAAAGAAGTAGATTGAGATGAAATACCTCCAAATGTTCGTGCATAGTTTTTACGCCGTGAGAAAAGTAAGGCTGAAATTTATGTAACTAAATCTGACGATCGATAAATTTATGAAATGGAAATATCTGCTTAGTCAAGTAGAACTTTTCAGAGGAAAAACTATGGCTGTTTATTGGTAAAAAGAAATGGATAATATAAAAATTGCTTTGCTTTCTATTTCTGGAATTATCGTTTTAGGTTCTGGAGCATTTTATTTTTTAAGCAAACAGAATGAAACAGAAACTCGCGCCAATATTGATAGATGGTTTGAGGAAAAATTGGCAATTTCATTAGCAGAAAAGTTAGACGAATCTACGAAGAAGTTTTAGCAACACTTCAAGGTGCATCAAATCCTATAATTGCCGATAAAATTCGTGAAATAATTGATTCTGCTAAGTTAAATTTTATAAGAGAAAAATCTATTGATGATGTAGAGATTCGTCTAAATGTAGATTACATTAATGGTAAATATTTCTCGGTAGCTACTAACTGGAACTGGGATGAATTACCAGGAACAATTAGGTCTGAATTTATCAAAAGTGATAGTAAGACTTTGAGTCGTCCGTGGTATTTTCCTTGGGATAACCAATAAATATTATCTCATTAATCCTATGTATCAATTCTCATAAAAAGTGAGGTATTAATTTCTAGGTTTGAGGTAACAGAAAACGGGGAAGAGAAAAGTTGGCAGAGCATATTTAGTAAAGTAATGAAGATTGCTTCGTCGTTCCTCCTCGCAATGAAATTTTACCTTAATTAAATTCACCTACTGGACTGTTTCAACTAATTTAGTGTGTTATATAGCAATATGATTTTAATTGTGAGATATTGGAGACTTTTGTTTTAGGTATGGAGGGAATAGGGAATAAGTATGGAGGGGAGAAACGAATACATAAGAATAAGATAACTGCTATATTTTATGCTTTAAAGGAACACCTCAATTCTCACATCTGATTCCTAATTACTATAATTGTCGTTGCGTTTCCGCTGTTAAGGACATGTTTGCGGAGCATTCCGATAGGAAAAAGCGAAGCTTTGCGATAGCAAACGATAGTGTTTGCGTAGTATTCCGTAGGAAAGCAATCTCTAGCTAATTTTCTATTGCATCATTTTATTTGAAACTATCTACTACTTATATTTTTAATTAACTGAGGAGAATTAATTTATGCCTACAGGATGGCAAAAAGTAACAAATAGAGAAGAAACAAAAAGTACAAATTCAAACAAACCCCCAGAACAAACTCCCACTAATAACTCCTCTGACAAAACAACTGAAATAAACAGAATGGAAATGTTTATTCCAGAAGAACCCCAGAAAAGTTTAGACGACCTAATAGTCCCCTCAACTGTCAAAAATAGAATTGATACCGCACTAAATAGAATTAAATATCACGATATTTTATATGACCAATGGAACTTAAAAAGTATTGACCCCCGTGGTAAGCGTACCGCAATTAATTTATTTGGATTACCAGGTACAGGTAAAACCTTTTGTGCAGAAGCGATCGCTCACTTTTTAGGCAAGAAAATTATCAAAGTTAACTATGCATAAATTGAGTCTAAATATGTGGGTGAAACGCCAAAAAATATTACGGCAGCTTTTAACAAAGTGAAAGAAACCAACTCAGTTTTATTCTTTGATGAAGCTGACTCTATCTTGGGAAAAAGATTAACTAATGTCACTCAAAGTTCTGACCATGGAGTTAATGTTAGTCGTTCTGTAATGTTACTTCAATTAGACAAATTTGATGGAGTCGTAATTTTTGCCACTAACCTCGCCAAAAATTATGATGGTGCATTTGTGCGCCGAATTTTGGCACATATTGAATTTGAATTACCAGATAAAGAATGTCGCATTAAATTATGGAAATATCTATTGCCAAAAGAAGTGCCAACTACAGAAGATGTTAATCCAGAATGGTTAGCAAATGAATCAGAAGAACTTGCCGGATGTGATATTTTAAATGTTGTAATTGCAGCAGCAAGTCGCGCAGTGATGAGAAAAGGAGAAGCTCAAAAAGTTTCCCCTTTTGACTTAGCTGAAGAAATCAAATTTGTACGAGAAGCAAAGACAAAAATTGGTTCTCCTCACTGTGAAACTAATCAACAAAAAGCCAAAATTAAAGAGACAATAATAGAACCAGATGATTTATCTCCAGAACTTCGCGATCGCTACGATAAAGCTATTTCTGAAATAGATAAATCTGATTCAATAATTTAGAATTTAGAATTACCTCTTCTTATAAAATAAGAGAATTGGATCAAAGGATTTTTTTTCTTTTTTCTCAATTAATGGAGAGGTTTTATACCTGAATTTTTCGGTAAAAGGAGTAGGGGAGTGGAGAAGTTCGGGAAAAGTATAGCAGTCGAAGGAAAGGTTAGGACAAATCAAAAGCTTAAAACTAAAACAACATAAGATTTTTCCTTCTTCCTTATCCCTTCTTGATTAAATAATTCCATAAAATTTATTAACTTCTTGCTTCTTGCTTCTTGCTTCTTGCTTCTTCAATAACTTCTTCCTTCTTGCTTCTTCAATAACTTCTTCCTTCTTGCTTCTTGCTTCTTCCTTCAAATAATTCCTGTTGTAAACGATAAATAATTGTATCTGGTTCAACCTGATTTAAAATATCCTGAATAACTATATCTTGACCCAAAGGTCCCCAAGTACAACCCTTTTCCAAATAAACCTTAGTAGCTCTACCAATAGCATAAATTCCATAAGCTGCAATAGAAGCTTGAGTAATAGCAACTCCTGCATAAGAAGTAACACCAACCTTTCCTAAACCTAATAATAAACTACTTCCCAACTCCCCTAATAACATACCACCCTCGCTAAATATAATTATTTTCCAAAGTTTACCTGCTTCATAGCTAGTCATGGGCAAATTATAGAGACGAGACAAAGAGCGAATTAAAGCTAAATCTATTACAGTAGTTCCCATCACATCAATAATAGCAACAGGATTAATAGCAACAGCTAAAGCTTTATACTTAGCAAAATCCCAGATTAAATCATCAGCTTCATCTTGTTTAATCTTAACAGTTTTATGAGCAATAGTTACCTCAGCTTCTCTTGCTTGTACTAACGCATTTAATGCTAAAAGCGATCGCCCTTCCCGCTCTAAAATAGTAATTATTTTTTGTTTCAAAGGATCTATTTGAGGCGATGGAGTTTCCCACTCATGAGTTACATTACCATCAGGCCATTCAATTTTTACAGGTATAGGAGCTGGTTCTGCTGAGACCATTATTACTTCTGTCGGAGAATAAATATTTTCTAATTCTTCTGATTTATCGGCAACAATATTTTGCAAATTTTTATAAATATCTTCTCGTTCAGCTTCTGTATATAAATCAATTTTATTAAACACTAAAATTAGCGGTTTTTTAGCCTTCCTTAATTCACACAAAGCATCATATTCAGTGCGGGTAAGATCACCAGAAACAACAAATAGAATTAAATCTGCTTTGCGAGTAACTTCCTTAGCCATTTCTCCACGAACTTGACCTGCTACTTCATCTAATCCAGGAGTATCTATTAAATCTATTTTTGCTGTCTCTTGTTGATGAGAATTAATAAAAATATTAGGTGTCCATCTAATCGCACGAGGCCATTGAGTCACACCATTTAGAGCACCTGTTTCTAATATTTTTTCACTTAATAAAGCATTTAAAACTGCTGATTTTCCACGACTTACAAGACCAAAAACTGCTATTTGGATTACTCCTTGGTCTAGCTTATCGATGTTGGATTTTAATAAATCTAATTGAGTTTTTAAGGAGGATAAAAATTCAGAAGTTATTGTTTTTTGTGCCGTATTTTGCAAAGCAGAATATCTATTTAGAGCTTTTCGTAAACTTGCCCTAGCACGTTTCCAGTGTTGTTGACCTTGTTTCTGGTAATTTTCTGGGGATTGATAATATTCTGTCACTATTTCTGAGTAAATATCTGAGTTAGTCAAGGCTATATTTAATAGGGAAGAAGGAAGAAGGAATAAGTAAGAAAGGAATCAGGTTTTTGAGTAACTTATATAGCAGAAGGAAGAGGGAAGAAGGCAGGAAGGAATCAGGTTTTTGAGTAATTTTTATTTTTATTATATAGCAGAAGGAAGAAGGAAGAAGCAAAAGGCAAGAAATAAGAAGGCTTTAGTTCTCTAGGAGAGAAGGAAAAATCTAGCTTTGTCTAAGTTTTGAGCTTTTGATATGTCAAATACATTAATGGCGACTGCTATGTATAGCAATTCCATTTGAGTTGTGAAAAAAATATTTTGGAATTATCTAAAAGGGAACGAGGGCAGAGAGTTTCATTTTTTTGACAAAGCATTTAGAATTACTATACTTAACTTTTTTTATGCTTTTTTAATTTACAAGAGATAATTTTACAGTCAAGAAAACTACTAAATTTATGAAAGCTAGATTATCTTTTTCTTTTGGGTTTAATACCCCGGTTTAATACCCCACCGTCTACATGGTGTTTTCAATTGGTTGTGGTTTGACTCTCCATCCATTTTTTCCTTATCCATTTTTTCCTTTTTCTTCCTTTCTTCTTCCTTCTTCCTTCTTCCTTCTTCTTTTTATTCTGCCTGAGTTTGCAGAAGTTCCACTTTTTTCTGCTGTGGCAAAATATGATTTATTACTTGAGGAACAAAAGATTTTAAGAAATTATTTTGTTGAGTTTGGCTAAATACACTTTGTAGAATTTTGCTTAATTTCTCTATATTCAGAGAATTACTATTTGTCTGAGTTTGAAAATATTCTACTAAACTAATACCTGCGACTCTTGTTAGATAAGCAGCACTTACAGCTTGAACTGCACCACCTGCTACAAAAGTTACAGTATTACTTTTCAGGATAGTAGTTAATGTTTTTGTCGAAAGTTCTACTAAGCCTAATTTTAGCATTAGCTCTGCGATAGTTCCCGCTACTTGTTTGCCTTGTTCGAGGGAAAATTTTTGCTCATATATGGCACTTAAATCTACTATTAATTGAGCATTTATAGCTGCTGTTGCTAATAAATCTAAAGCTGGAACTGGATTAGCAAATGCTGTTGCTGCAGCTATCCATTGATACTGTTCAATTATCGGAATAGCACGTTCTCGTCTGACTTTATTTAAGATACTTTTAGCTTCAAGTGTAATTATTTGTGCTTTTCTTTTAGTAGTTGCCCAGACTAATTTTTCTGTTTCTTTTTCTAATGTTTGATTCAGTTTTTCGATCAATCCAGATATTTCTGGTAATGGTTGTTCTGTAGATTCTTCTATAGTGCCATCTTGCTGATGTTTTCGTACTTTAACGGAGTTAGGTTTGGCAGAAATTCCTACTAAATTTTCTTCTGAGTTAATGGTAGATAAAGTCTCTTTTAGTTTCTGTAATATCTGGGGTTTTTGGTCTGGCAAATATTGGTCTTGTTTATTCCAAACTAGGATAAAACTTTGACCGAGAGATGTTAATTTTGATAATGCTTGATATTCTGAATCTGTTAAGTCACCTGTAGTAACAAATAATATTAGGTCGTAAGGTGAAAGAGGATTAACTTGAGTATCTTCATCTGTTGTTATCCATTCTTCCTGCCATGTTAAATCGCTAATTTCTAACTTTTGAGAATTAGTAGATAGCCATTGAGAATTCAATATTTCAGCTAAAGAAGTTTTACCTACTCCTCGATAACCACTCACTACTATACTTAATTCTTTTCTTTCTAGTTCGTTAGTTAATGTGGTTGCTTGTTGACGTAGTTGGCTAATTTCTTCAGATTTGTTAGTGCTGTTTATTTCCTGGGAAACCTTATCTAGAGTAATAACTGATAAGGCGATCGCTTCCTCTGCTATTTCTTTTGTTGGTGGTGCAATTATAGTAGCTTTATGGAGTGTTTTAGACCGTGGTTTTTTTAACAACAAAACTCCTAGACCTGCTGCCATAATTCCTAACATAGTAACTCCGCCAAATTCTGCCACGGAATGTTGGACACTATCTAATAACCATAATAGTAGAGATAATCCGATGCCTCCTACTAATATTGGTCTTTGTAATTTTATAGCCATTTTTATTATCCTCAGAAACTTCTTTAGTTATTCATTTTATCATGTTCAGCTTATTACTATATTAACTCTTCTTCTAAGTTATTTTTATAATCAATCTATGATTAAGTTATTTAGCTGTATTGTAATTTTCCTAGATTGATTGAGCCTTAAATTCATATATAATAAATGCGGGAAATGTGAGATGAAGTTGGATGGAAATAACTACTATTTTTTCAATGTGTGTGCAATGTTTGTATCACAATACCTAGAAACTAGGCCCACCTTAATCTTGAACAGCAGTTCTATATCAGGAAAGGCAGAGGGCAGGAGGCAGAAGGTAGAAGGGAATTCTGACTCCTGACTCCTAAGAAATACCCTAACTATTTGTAGGAAACATTTACCAAACTTGGTCTAATAGTGAATGGGATATATATCAAGTATTTTTAGGGTTGTTATTATACCAATTTCCAAAATAATGCAAGAAATTATTCAAGACTTCAGTTATTAAGAAATAAGTCAGGAATAGTAATGTTTTTAAGGATTAGTTTGTCAAGAGCGAAGACATCTTATACCAGTTTTATATGAGGTTGCATAGAATTTGAAATCCATTCAATCGATCTATATCTATCTACACTTACCTGCGGTAAATTATGCTTGAAATATTATTCTATGTAGCTGAATTTCAATTTTGTATTATTCCTAATAACCCTACTCTCAATAAGATGTAGCAAGAATGTTGATATTTAGTAAGTTCATAAGCAAAATTAATTACAGATCCTATTTACTTATTATTCCCTGTTCCCTCTCTTAACTAGGAAATTTATTTTCACGACTACTTATTAGTAAATAAGTAAGCATTCTGCATTCAGCAGTCAGCTATCAGCTCTTGAGAAACATCTACATTTCCCGCCATAGAATTGTATGAATTGAACTCAAACTCATCGTTCTTGTGGTTCATTCTTTGATTAAAATGTAATAAAAGTCAAACAAATGTTTACTTCATTGATTAAAAAGCTAAGAGCTGAATACTTACAATAATAGCTTATTTGATTTTTATTGCTGACCGCTGAAGCGCTAATAGTTGATAGTTGTTTGCGCAGCAGTCCGCAGGAAATGCTTACGTCAATAACATCTACAGAACAACCTACTCAACTATCTGCAAATACCCCTTTTAATTCTAACCAAAATAAGATGGCTCATTACCTGGTTTCCACTTAATATTACAACCAATACTTGGCTTTTGTTCTTCACCTACAGATTTTTCTGCTAAAACTGCATCTAAAGCTGCTCTTAAATCACTTCCTGTAACTGGTTGATTATTACTAGGACGACTATCATCTAATTGTCCTCTATATACTAATTTAAAATCAGCATCAAATAGGAAAAAATCTGGAGTACAAGCAGCAGTGTAAGATTTTGCAACTTCCTGAGTTGCATCAAAACAATAGGGAAAATTAAACCCTAGTTCTAATGCCATTTCCTTTAGTTTATCTGGAGAATCATCAGGGTGAGTTTCAATATTATTGGAACTAATAGCTAAAATTCCTACATTTTTTGGAATGTAATCTTTACCAATTTTAGCAAGTTCTGCTTGAACGTGCTTAACAAATGGACAATGACGACAAATAAACATGACTAAGAGTGCTTTTTTTCCCTCAAATGTTGATAGGGAAATGGTTTCCCCGGAAACTACATCCGGTAACTGAAAATCTGGAGCTGAAGTGTCTAATGTCAGCATTGTAGAAGCGGTTAAAGCCATAGTTATTCCTGTTATAATTTTCATTATAAGAAAAAACTACCACATTTTTCTCAAAATAGGGAGTAGGGAGTAGAGGGAAAGAATTGATTATTTATCTACGGTAGTTGATTTTATTTTTATTATTGGAAATGTTTAGTATATATACATTTCCTCACTTTATTTCTTATTCCTTATTTCTAGAAAAATATTTGATAGAATTAAGGTACTAAGCTTTTCCTCCTTTCTTCTTTTCTTTTCACTGTTCCTTCTTGATCTTGAGAACTACTGAGATTTTTTTCACTAGAACAAATCTCTAATACTAATTATCACCCCATGAATGCCACAAAAAATCCATGATAAATTTCTTTTGATAAAAACCAGTCTCTATCATATTTTCTATATATAATCTATAGATTTTATCCCTTTACTTGTGATTACTTATTCCTGGGAAAATCTGTGACAGAACAAGGTACTAAGTTCTTCTTCCTTCCCTCTTCCTTCTGCCTTCTGCCTTAATTTTAAGATACTTTTTGCAATGGAATTTCAACTCTGAAAGTAGTTCCTTTGCCTATTTCACTTGCAAAATCTATTGTTCCATTATGAAGGTCTACACACTGTTTCACAATTGATAATCCTAATCCTGTTCCTGCTATTTTACCTACATTACTTGCTCTGTAAAAAGAGTCAAACAATTTTTTTTGATTTTCAACTGGAATACCTATTCCTTCGTCCTTAATCAGAAAAATAGCTTCTCGATCATTTAAAGTTAACTGAAAATTCACCTTCCCTCCTGTAGGTGAATACTTAATCGCATTTGATAATAAATTATTTAAGATATGCCGAATTAATTTCTCATCTATCAAGAAGAATATCACATCATTCTTTTTCGACTTAGCTTGAGATTTATGTTGAAATTTTTTGTTAATTTTGAAATTTATTATATGTTTATCGCTAGCAGTAATTTTGATAGATTCAGTAATATGAGAACAAACTTTAATCAAATCAACAGGTGCTGGTTTATATTTCAATTTTCCAGCATCTGCTTTACCAATAAATCGGACATCATTTAACAATTCAAGCATTTCTTGTGTAGACTCTTCAATATATACTAAATATTGGTCTTTTTCAGTTTCAGTAATTTCCGAGTCATAGGATCTGAGTAATTGAGTAGATAATAATACTGTATTTAGAGGATTACCAAATTCGTGAGTCACCATTGAAAAAAAACGACCCCTTAGTTCTCTTAAATCTCGTTCTTGTTCTAAAGCTTGACGTATTTCTTCTTCCTCTTTTTTGCGCTCTGTAATATCTCTGCCTATATAAACAAAATTATATATTCCTTCTACATTGGTTTGAATTACTGAACAAGAAAGTTGAACAATAATTTTATCTCCTATTTTATTCTGACAAATTAATTCTATATCTTGAGAAATTTGTTCTTTTAAAAATATATATTTTTGGCGTGCTTTATGTAGTAATTCTTCTTTGGGAATAACCATAGAGATATTTTGACCTACCAATTCTTCCTTTGTATAATCAAACAAAATTTCTGCTGCACGGTTAACAGTTTTAATTATCCCCGCACTTGTTGTTACTAATAAAGCATCCGCCATAGAAGTAATAATTTTATTGATATAATCCTCAGAAGCAGCTAAAGAACTTAATAAAAGATTAGATTCATTTGAATTTTGAACTAACTTCTGCTGCATTACCATTTTTTCCGTTACATCTTCGACTAATACTATTAAGTTTTTTTCTAGACAATTTTCATTAAAATCTGCAATTATAGATATATTGATATACAGAGGAGATTTCTCTTCCAAAGACCTAGCTACTCCTTCATATTCAAAACTTTCTTTTTGCCCATTAATCACTTCCTCCAGAAGCTCTTCAACTCCTGCTAATTCTGGAAAACTATGACGAATATCTTCACCTAAAACTGCTAATTTTGGAGGAGCGGAAAATTTGTTTAACCCATAAGATACCTCTAAAATTTTTAACTCGGAATTAATTATCAAATACTCAGTTTGACGATATGCTAAAAGTTTTTTTAATAGGTTAATCATGGGTTATTTCAGTTATCAGTGATCAGTTATCAGTTAGCCTCCTCAGGAGGAACCATACTAATAGTACCTATGCAATAAGGAAGCTTATGCAATAAGGAGGCTTGAAATCAGGAATATTCTATTTATTTTTTTATCCCCTTAAAAAGCTATCCCTTATAAGGAACTCCTGAAAACCTTGTGGGGAGTGTGGGGAGTATGGGGGGCAAAAATCTTGTCTAAAGTTCTCAAAAAAATGTATTTTTCAATATACTTCTCTTCTAAAAAAGTCGCTCCAAGACATGCACATAACTTGTCTATTTTGTCAAGTTTTATCTAAAAAAAAATGTTGATAAAGCATAGTTGAAAAGGGAGGCTTTAGACCACAATTTATCGGTAATTTTTATCATTTATTTCTGCATAGAGATAGATAATTTTATCAAAATAATTGGGTCGCGCAACCTCGCCTTTTAAGGCCAAATTTTTTTGGAGGTTTGCTCAAATCTCTGTTACAAAAATAACTTCAGAATTATAAATTCTGACTTCATTAATCATCCTATTTTTTCTAGCATTCTATATGATAATTTCTCGAATATTTCATCTACATTCTCCCCCGTTTTAGCTGATGTAGAATATGTCGCTATCACTCTTTCATCTTCCTGATGCTCGAATTTTGATAATAGTTGATTGAGTATTTCTGCATCAACTAAATCAGATTTATTCAAAGCCAAAATAGCTACACTCTTAGGATTTACTGATAAAAATAAATCTAATCTTTCGTAAATATTTTTGATAGTTTCTTCACGGGTGACATCTGCAACAACTATTCCCCCACTAGCTCCTTGTAAATAACTAGGAGCGATCGCCTTAAATTTAGTATGACCTTCTAAATCCCAAATTAATAACTGCAAAACATTATTTTTTTCTACATCTTTTTTGGGTAAATCAACTTTTTTACGAGAAATTTTTACCCCTACCGTAGAAAGATATTGGTCACTAAACTGTCGATCAACAAACTTACGAATAAGGCTAGTTTTTCCCACACCAAAATCACCAACAAGACAAATTTTTTTCGATATCATATTTCTAGCTAGTTGTCTTTTTCACTTGGTTCAAACAAATCAAATGTTACGCACCTACTCAATAATAGTGGTTGATTGTACTCCACACCTTGAGGCGAGTTTGTTTGTCCAGTTACTTCTAATCGTCTGGCATCCACTCCCTGTTTTACCAAAGCATCCCTGACTGTATATGACCGTTCAAGGGCCAACTGCTCGTTGATATTGGGATTGCCAGTACGATCTGTATGACCTATTATCCTAAGATGTTTTTGAGGATATTGGGTAAGAAATTCTTGAATCTGGGCCATTGTGTCTATATAGACAGGGTGAAGTTTGGCTGAACCCAGATCGAAGTAGATGCGAGTTTTCAGTTTAAGTGGGCTGAGTTTAGTTGTGCTGATTACTGATTTTACTCCAGGAACTTGCTCAATTTTACGAATAATTATCTGAGAATCTGCCATATCCATCACTGTTCCTTTGACTGTAACTCTACCTTCTCCATATTCAGTGCTGATGGACACACCTTCCATTTGATTTAATACTCTTGTAAGTCTATCTACCTCATCGCTTATTTCTGAAGCGTCCTGTGGTCTTCTAACAGCTGTTATTTGATTATGTACTTCTAAATTGTAGGGACTAGCTTGTTTTTTAGCTATTTTTGCTGCTCTATTTCGTAGATTTTGATTTGGCAGTTGTCCAGTTAGAATTAAGGAACCTCGCTTTACTTTTGCACCTATTCTATAAATAGCTAACTCTGGAATATTAGACCAAGCTTCCCTGGTTCTTGCTTCAATACCACGATAAAGTCTACTGTAATACTGATAGATACCCCAAGGTATGAATATTAAACTCAAAATTAATCCACAAACTATTAACAAGGCAGTGGGAGGTTTAGAAATTTGTAATTTCTGATTTTCTTGTACATTTTCTATATCCATTAATGATTTTAATAACAACTGAATTGAGGCAGGAATAGTATCAGGGTCTCCTGCAAAAATTTTAATATATTTACCATAATCAATAACAATTTTGCTCAGTATTTTTCGTAATTCTTTGATAAACGATTTGTTTGTTTGCCCTCTTATTACTACGGCCAAATAACAATATCCCGCAACTTCTAAGATAATTTTTGAATCCCCATATTCAATTTCATTTAGTTCAGAAAAATCTCCAGACTGAGCAATACAATCATTCACAAAACTCCGAATAGCTGTTAACATTCCTGCTAGCATTTCTGATTCCAATCTATCTTGTCGAGAATGTTGAACTTCAGAAATTACTAAGCCAGATTCTTTGTGGATGAGAAACACAGCTTGGACAGTAAAAATCATTACTTCTGATATGATTAATTCTGCTTCTGAAACTCCTTGGAAAATTGCTTGAATTTTGCGTCTTATTCCTTTGAAGCTAAACGTTTCTGAAATCTTATCGTTAATTTCTCGAATTTCTTGTGTCATATATTTAGAAATGGTGCTGCCCATGACAGGATATAAAGCATCTACTATAGAATTTGGCTCTAAAGTAATTTGATCTTTAATTGCTCTACCCATTTCTGGTGCTAATGCTTGAGAAATTTGTCGCGGATCTATTCTAATTTGTTCTCTAATTGCTGCTCCCATTTCTGGTGCTAATGCTTTGGCAATTTCTTGGGGATAATTCTGTATGGCAGAAGAAATTGCTACTGGCAATAATGGTGCTAATACTTCACTAACTGACTGTTGGTCTTGCTCTGTTTTTTTAGTAATAATGATGTCTATGATTGGTGCTATTGCATCTGCCATTGCTTGAGGTTCTTGTTTGATTTGTGCTTCTATTGAAGGTGCTAATAATGGTGCTAATGATGAAGTTATTGCCTGTTGGTCTTGCTCTGTTTTTTTAGTAATAATGATGTCTATGATTGGTGCTATTGCATCTGCCATTGCTTGAGGTTCTCGTTTGATTTGTGTTTCTATTGAAGGTGCTAATAATGGTGCTAATGATGAAGTTATTGCCTGTCGGTCTTGTCTAAATCTTTTTTGTATAGCTCGATCAATAACTGGGGCAATTGTCTCTATGACTTCTGCTTCTGTTTGACCTAATTGTAAGTTTTGTGAGAATAAAGGAGTTAGTACATTATTGAATTCATCTTGATTATAATTAAATTTTTTTACTCCCTGGCTAGTATTTAGTTTCCGAATTAACCTAGCTAATTGAGAGCCAAATAAAATATTTTGTAAGTCTTCAAAAGCTTCTAATTCTGCATCATATTGTTGTCGATAGTCTGATAATTCTGGTAATTTTTGTGGGGCAAGTAATGGTTTTTCTATACCTGGTTCTTCTGCTTGATTATTAGTAGATTTACCCTCAACATTAATAATATTATCCTGGTCTTCTTCTGGCTGTTTTGTGATTCTCTGATGGGTTGAATTTTGATGATTTTCTGTTTGATTTACTGCCGTTTCTTGAAAATCTATATCTTCTTGAGAGTTAATTGATTCTGCTGTTAAATCTTCCGAAAAACCAGTGATTCTCTGATGGGTTGAATTTTGATGATTTTCTGTTTGATTTACTGTAGTTTCTTGAAAATCTATATCTTCTTGAGAGTCCGTTGATTCTGCTGTTAAATCTTCCGAAAAATCATTAATGTTCTGCTGATTTTGTTCCGGGTGTTTTGTGATTCTCTGATGGATTGAATTTTGATGATTTTCTGTTTGATTTACTGCCGTTTCTTGAAAATCTATATCTTCTTGAGAGTTAATTGATTCTGCTGTTAAATCTTCCGAAAAACCAGTGATGCTCTGATGGGTTGAATTATGATGATTTTCTGTTTGATTTACTGCCGTTTCTTGAAAATCTATATCTTCTTGAGAGTCCGTTGATTCTCCTGTTAAATCTTCCGAAAAACCAGTGATGTTCTGCTGATTTTGTTCCGGGTGTTTTGTGATGCTCTGATGGGTTGAATTATGATGATTTTCTGTTTGATTTACTGCTGTTTCTTGAAAATCTATATCTTCTTGAGAGTCCGTTGATTCTGCTGTTAAATCTTCCGGAAAATCATTAATGTTCTGATGGATTGAATTTTGATGATTTTCTGTTTGATTTACTGCTGTTTCTTGAAAATCTATATCTTCTTGAGAGTTAATTGATTCTGCTGTTAAATCTTCGGGAAAATCATTAATGTTCTGATGGGTTGAATTATGATGATTTTCTGTTTGATTTACTGTAGTTTCTTGAAAATCTATATCTTCTTGAGAGTCCGTTGATTCTGCTGTTAAATCTTCCGGAAAATCAACTAAGTTTAAATCCACCAATAAACTCAACAAGCGTCTTAACTGTTCAACTGTTTCCGTATTCAGTTCAACAGATTGATTATGATTAATATCTTGTGATTTATTAATCGATTTTTCGTTTAAGTAAGCCATCTATATTCCGATCATTTATGATGGTTGTCTGAGATTAAAAGCTCTTTTTCTAAATCTTTATCTGCTGCTTCTTTGAGTTCGCTCACAAACTCAGTTTTTTTCATTCTCATGCCAACTTCAAACATTATTTCTGCTAAATCATCCCGTGATACTTTCACATCCTTAAGCAAAGAAAAGCGCTTTTCAAGTTCTTCAAATATTTGGGTTTTTAAATGACTAACATCATTCTGTAATTTCTCCCTTGTTTGTGATAAATCTTCCCGTAGAGAAGTTGTTTGATTATCAATAATTTCATTTAAAGCTTCTTTAGTAGTAATAATTTTGCGATTTACTCGCTCAATTTGTTGCTTAGTTTCCACAACATCTTCTTGAGTATTTTGGATATTTAAGTTAATATTCCTAATCTTTTTCTCTATAGAATCAACCGTAGCTTGAAGTTCTGTAGAAAAAGCACTTTTTACTTGTTCTATTTGATTTTTAGTTTCTTGTTTGACAGAGGATAATTCTGATTCTAGCTTTTCAAAACGATTTTCGTACTCTCTGAGCTTAGGGCCAAATATTATATCACGAATCTTGTCAATATTTCCCAGTCTTTCACGCATTTCTTCCTTACTTAATTCGGCCATATTTTCTCCTTATGTTACGAACTGCCAGAGTTCGGGATAATAAATGTTAAAAATATACTTTCTGATATTACCACTTAGTTTAGTATTTTACCGGATTGATTTATTGACGAAATTATATTAAGGCTAACCATATTTTTAACTTTAACCGTACAGCTTAATAATGACCACCTTTGAAAAACCTAGCCAAAGACAGGACATTTCTAAGGTTGTCTCTCAAAGGTTGCATATCCAGTCTGAAGTGACTACGTTGGCAGGTCACTACCCATGGATGTTGGTGGCGCAGATGACGGTGGTATAGTATCCGTTCCTGAACTTGGTTTTCGCCTTGGCTTAGTTTTAGGCTGATTTCCTTATGTATGTATTATTGTTTGGTTAGTGTTATTGCCTAGTGATTTTTGGGATTGGTTGATTCAAAAATTACAATCTAAACAAATTAAAAGTATTAAAATTTATTATAATCCTGATGCTAGTACATACCAAAAAATCTTAAATTTACTTTGCTGCTTTTTGTTTTTACCAAGAGAATTAGTTTTCTCAGCCAAAACGCAACCTGAAATTTATACAGCAATGAAAAACAGTAATTCATGGTTATTAGTCGAACATTAAGGCCATCAATATCTTCAATTTTCAGGCATTAATTTATCTGTGTAATATTTCTCCTGTATTTCGACCTTTAACTTTAGTTTTGAGTTTACCTATAATTACAACTATAGGCAAAAAAATATGCGCTGAACTCAACAATATCAATAGTAATTTTCATCAATTGATTTCCCAATTACAGTATCGGAAAAATTCAGTTTATCCAGCCAATTATCAGAATCTTATTGCTTTATTGCTTCTAGGTTTCGTATTGCTCTGGAATCTTAATAGTATTTCCCCCAAAATATTCCCTATCCCCAAAATAGTCAGAACAACTAATTTAATTCTCAGATTAGACCAAAGATGGGGTATGTTTGCTCCTTATCCCTCACGAGAAGATGGTTGGTATGTCATTCCAGGTAAACTTAAAAATGGTAAAAAAATTGATTTATTTAAAAATGGTCAACCTGTGATTTGGGATAAACCATTATTAGTTTCATCAACTTATCCTAATTTACGCTGGCTTCATTAATTGATAATGGATAATGGATAATTACCTCTGGTTAAAACCGAGAGGATTGAATATAAGGAAATATCCTAGCACTTTTTTTCCCCTTAAAAGGGGAGGCTTTAAACCAGAATTATTTAATTAATAATTATTAATTATTCAGTAAATATATGATGAAAATTTGGTTGAAGCGTCATGCTGCTCATCGTCTTTACAAAATTATGCTAAATATTTGTGCCGTGACTGGAATTGTAAATATAAAGGTGAAGAACAACTTGATAATTTTGAAATATTTTTTATGTCAGAAAAAACTTTGCCAAACTATCAAACTCCTGAAGTCAAAAAAGTTTCGATTCATAAACATTATTGCTTTAAGAAACCCGAGGGATAATTAGAGTTTGCTGAAAATGTCTTTTAGTAAGGGTAGGGGTAGGAGACAGGAGACAGGAGACAGGAGACAGGAGACAGGAGACAGGAGACAGGAGAAATGGAGACAGGAGAAATGGACCGGGAGACAGGAGACAGGAGACAGGAGACAGGAGAAATGGATCGGGAGCGAGGAGGTAGGAGTAACAATTGTCAATTTGGGATTTTTCTGCCCAACTCTTGCCATTAATACTAACTTTTTGAGCGTTTTAGAGGTGATACCAGGCAATTTTTTAGACAAAAAAAAAGGCTTAAGCCTTTACCTGTCAATGCTTTGAGGATTAATTAGCAATCCCTAATTAGACATATCCGAAAAAGATATAAATTTTTGCCTAGAGTAGAGAACAGGGGGTAGGGAATAAAGAACAGGCACAAAACATGATTTATTTGGTGGCATTACTGAATCAAGGGATAGTTCTTTGTGACGTTCTCCTACATCAAATCAAAGATTATGATGTAGGCTTCCCAACCTCGCGGATAGGGCTTTCTGTTTCACAGGGAGTGCAACCACTTAACCCTCACCAGACAGAGATGATGAGACCCACCACCTTTTTGTACTGAACAATTCTGTACTCCGATACACACCCTCAAGAGTTTTACCTTTTCACGGGCCGACCGCGAACTTCATGAATTGAACCCCATACTCGCTATTTGTTTTCTATGTGCTGTTATCAAGTGCGTATTACCGCTACTCCTGATATAATCACCAATAACACAAAAAAGCACACAATGCAAGAAATAATTGGACCCTACGCGGTTTATTTGTTGGTCGGCAATTCCCCTCCCGTTAACATTTGTATAACGGGAGACCCCTTGCCGACATCAAAGTTGGAAATGGAAAATCTCGATCACTGTACACTAGAACTAATGACCTTTAAATTTTAAATAGCAGTCAGCAGTCAGCAGTCAGCGGTCAGCGGTCAGCATTAGGACTTTTTTTTACGCCCTGGAAATTTCAACCCCGACTCAACCATCCAGGGTATTAGTTGCCGGGGTATAAACCCAAAGTAAAAAAGCTGAAATGCTGAAATGCTGATAGCTAGTTTACTTTTGACTTAATTCAAAAATCTATGACTACAACTGTACAAGTAAAAACAGAGTATGAAGCAATAATTGGCCTAGAAACCCATTGTCAACTTAACACCCAAACCAAAATTTTCTCCGCTTCATCCACAGAATTCGGTGCCCCACCAAACACCAATATTGACCCAATATGTATGGGAATGCCCGGAGTATTACCCGTACTTAATCAAAAAGTCCTAGAATATGCCGTAAAAGCAGGACTTGCCCTAAATTGTCAAATAGCGCCCTATAGTAAATTTGACCGTAAACAATATTTCTACCCTGACTTGCCCAAAAATTATCAGATTTCTCAGTATGACCTACCCATCGCGGAAAATGGTTGGCTAGAAATAGAAATAGTAGAAGAAGATGGCACTGCCAACCGCAAAAAAATCGGCATTACTAGACTACACATGGAAGAAGATGCTGGTAAGTTAGTCCATGGAGGTAGCGATCGCCTATCTGGGTCAACTTATTCAATGGTAGATTATAATCGTGCAGGTGTACCATTAGTAGAAATTGTATCAGAACCGGATATGCGTTCTGGACTAGAAGCTGCAGAATATGCCCAAGAGTTACAGCGAATTGTCCGCTACCTTGGTGTGAGCGATGGTAATATGCAGGAAGGTTCTCTACGATGCGATGTTAATGTTTCTGTACGACCAGTAGGCCAAAAAGAGTTTGGTACGAAGGTAGAAATCAAAAATATGAATTCCTTTAGTGCTATACAACGGGCGATCGAGTACGAAATTCAACGGCAAACTGAAGCTATTGAAGCGGGGGAAAAAATTGTTCAAGAAACTAGACTTTGGGAAGAGGGTTCTCAACTTACTATTAGTATGAGGGTGAAGGAGGGTTCTAGTGATTATCGTTATTTCCCCGAACCTGACATTCCACCTATTGAAGTCTCGACTCAGCAGTTAGATGATTGGAAAACTGAGTTACCAGAATTACCTGCACAAAAACGTCACCGTTATGAGAGTCAGTTAGGTTTATCTGCTTATGATACTCGCGTGCTTACTGATGACTGTAACGTAGCAGAATATTTTGAAGCAACAGTTGCAGCAGGAGGAAATGCAAAACAAGCTGCTAACTGGGTAATGGGAGATATTACTGCTTATTTGAAAAATGAAAAAATTAGCATCACTGATATTGGCCTTAAACCAGAAAATTTGGCCGAGCTAACTACAATAATTGAAGATGGTACTATCAGTGGCAAAATTGCTAAGGATATTTTGCCAGAATTATTATCGAAAGGTGGGTCGCCCAAGGAATTAGTAGAGAAGAAAGGTCTCATCCAAATTTCAGATACTAAGGCGATAGAAGCAATTATTGATGAAGTTTTAGCAGCACATCCAGAAGAATTAGAAAAATATCGTGGTGGTAAAACTAAACTTAAAGGTTTCTTTGTTGGGCAAGTGATGAAGAAGACTCAAGGACGTGCCGATCCAAAAATGACAAATCAATTAATTACTAAGAAGTTGGAAGGATAGAGGAGTCAGAATTCAGAATTTAGAATTCTGAATTTAGAATTTAGAATTCAGGAGGGAAAAAATTTATCAAGATTTGGTAATGGTGAAGATAGAGAATGTTTTTATACCGAATTAAACAGATTTTATATTACAGCGCTTCCCGCTGTTATGAGGTATACCCATCGCGGGAGATGCCCGCACTACAAGATTTTCACCATTTACCCTGTACATCATTTGCCAGAAATATGCTGTATCTTTTCTTTTGCGGGTTTATAGCGGTTTTCAAATAGATATGAAGTGGCCTTTCTTTGACTATTCATAAGCAATTTTCCCTTCTTCCTTCTTCCTTCTTCCTTCTTCAATTCTTGCCTTCTTCAAAACTTGTTTCTAAAGCTTTGTTTGCTTGCCGAGTTATATAAATAGTTACTAAAACTGTGGCAATTAAACCAACAATATTAATTATCCATTTAGTTACTTCTACAGTAGAATTTGTCGGTTGTTGAGACGTACCAATTAAAGTAATATCACCTACTATAGAACCAATATAAACATACATTACTGTTCCTGGAATCATCCCTAGAGAACCCAAAATATAATCTTTTAAAGAAACCTGCATGACACCAAAAGCATAATTCAAAAGATTAAAAGGAAACAAAGGGCAGAGTCTAGTTAAAAATACTATTTTAAATCCTGCTTTAATAACAGCTCGATCGATAACTTGAAATTTTGGATGTTGATGTAATTGTTGACAAACCCAATCGCGAGATACATACCGTCCGATGATAAAAGCTATTGTAGCGCCTAAAGTTGAAGCAAAAAAAACATAAATAGCTCCCCAGATAACTCCAAATATTACTCCTCCTCCTATAGTTAAAACTAAACCAGGAATTAATAGTAAAGTAGCTAAATTATAAATTATTATGAAAGCGATAGGACTCCACACATCTAGACTTTCAATCCAAACTAATTTATTTTTTAAAAGTTCTGGTAGGTTAAAATATTTGGCTGTAATAATTAAGCTTATAACTACAATAAATAACAAAAAAAACTTGCAAATTTTTTTTAATTTTCTATGAGCATGAGTATTTGTAAATATATTCATATCTATATTATATCATGTCCATTTTTACTTACAGTTATAAATAATTTATAGCCTAATATCATGTTCATTTAAATACTTATACATTGTTTAATTTATTTACTGCCGTCTGAATTAATTAAGTATTTAACTAGACATGATATAAATTATAAATATCATCCTAAAATTATTTTTATCTTAGTTAACTATGAATTTTTACTGAGAATAATTGCTGGAGAAATAAATGACTAAAATTATGCCTATCCATAGCTTTATTTCATGAAAATACAATTGCCATACCTAAAATAATTATAAGTACTTGTGCAAAATTAATTTAACATTTGTCAGTAGGGAATAAGGCATAAAAAATATACTTGTGTACTTGAACAGTGACTCTAAAAATCATCTTTCCTAACTATTACTCAATCATCAAATAGCCAATTAACTTGACTTGAATACTTAAACACTGAATTTGAGGAGTAGTTTAATTAGCGTAGCGATCACCTTCGTTAAAATTATCAAGTTAAACAGATAAATTTAATTATAGTAAACCTTTAACCAAAACTTAAATTCATTTTAATTATTATATGTTACTGTAATAAATAAATTTATATATATGTGGAAAAAATTTAATTTAATGAATTTATATTATCGTATTTTCTGGAGTACAACCTTAACATTAGCTAGTCTATTAACCATATATATGACTGCCTTAGCTTCTGCAAAAAATACCAGCCTTTTGATTGACTCTAACAATAATAATTCCTATAAAATTCTTGTAGAAAAAGCAGAAAATTTAGCAAAAAATAAAATAAATCAAGAATTTAAAAATAATCCCGAAATCACAGAAATTACCATCACTATATTAGGAGAGCGTCAGAGTCAAATAGTACCTATCCTACGTTCAAAAATATCTCGTGCTGAATGGCAAAAAAATGCAGAAATTGATAATTTGACTAGATATTTTGCTGATGCCAAATACTTATTAAACTTTGATAGTGAAACTACACCTAAAACTCAACCTAAAACTCCTGAATCTTCTCCTCAAATTCCAGCCCCACCTCCACCATCACCTGATACTCAACCTATAGTTCCTCAACCTCAAAAATCTCCTCAACGGCAGCCAACATCTAAACCTCCAATATTTCCTTCTGATGAAGATGACCCCAAAGAGATAGATGATTAAGCACTTTTTGAGAATTCTTTTTTATTCTTCCCTGGAATTAGTTTGAAACAGTATGAAGTTTAGGTAAACTTTTTTCATTTACAACCTACAATTTAATCCGCATAATTTATGGATTAACCAAAATTTAAACAATACTTTAATCAAGCTTAAACTAACTATAAACTCATCATAAATTTATCTAGGTAAACTTCTGAAGGCAGTATTTAAAGCAACCAAATACAGACAATATTTAGTTTAGAAATACTGCTAGCAATAGATTGAAAATTTGTAATCTACCGCCTCTCTGTAGAGGGAAGAAGAACTAGAAAAAATTTTATGTCCAGACTAACTCGCAGAAAACTATTAATGTTCTTCGGATGTAGCGCAGCAGCTACAGCACTATCACCAAAAATTGGCAATTTTTTAGGTAGTAGCTCCGAAGTAGCTCAAGCTCAAACTACAGGTTTGAGTTTTACACCCCTAAAATTGGCACATCCTTTAGAAGCTTATCAAAGTAACCCTAGCTTCGTACCCTTTGGAATTGCTGGAGGAGGAAGTACTATAGGATCTGGTCAGGATGTAGCACTGCAATCCTATGAATATTTTGATGATGTAGTAGTCCCACCTGAATATGAAAGGTATGTAATTGCTGCTTGGGGCGATCGCGTATTTCCTAACCCAGAAGAATACTTTGGTTATAACTGCGACTATGTAAGCTTTATCCCTATTAATGGTAATCCTGATGATGGCTACCTATGGGTTAACCATGAGTATGTCTCTTATCCCATATCCTCATTACTAGGTGGTGATGACCTAGCTGGTTTCCCCACAACAGACCAACTTGTACTGGGTTTAGATTTATCTCAAGAGAGCTCCTTCACCCGTGGGGAATTTGCTTATAACCAAGGTGGGTCTATTGTCCGTATCACTAAAGGCAGTAATGGTCGTTATGCTACTGTCGCAGATAATGCTAATCGTCGAGTACACCTCTTATCTGGACTAGGAATTAACTCTGAACGTTCTGATGGTTATCAAGGTGTCACATCTTGGGGTACAGCAAGCTATCAAACTGGAGACCAGAACTTCTTAATAGGTACTGGACCTGCTGCTACTGATGTATTCCCCCTCAGTTCTGATGGACTTGGTAATCGAATTATTGGTACAGCCTTCAATTGTTCTGGTGGTACAACTCCTTGGGGAACAATTCTCACAGCAGAAGAAAACTTCCAAGGTAGCGTTACCGAATCTGTACTACCTAATGGTACTCAAACTGGTTATGACGAAGATCAAGAGATAGGTTTTATCTTTGGTTTAGTCGGTGAAAAGTATGGCTGGATGGTAGAAATTTCTCCAGCAGACCCAAGTTTCCAAAACAGAAAACATACAGCTCTAGGTCGTTTCCGCCATGAAAATATTGCATTTAGAGTAGAAGCAGGCAGACCATTAGTAGCATATATGGGAGATGACCGTCGTGGTGGTCATACCTGGAAGTTTGTAAGTGATGGTATTGTTTCTAGTACTACTGACTCAAATAATAGTCAATTATTTGAGAGTGGAACTCTTTACGCTGCACGTTTAAATCCTGATGGTTCTGGTCAGTGGATTCCATTAGTTCCTAGCACTCCCACCAATCCTCTATCACCAAGCGAGATTGCTCAAGCTGAATTAAACGCTTTTGGTGAAGCTCAAAGAGATGGCCGAATTCGCTTACCTCAACGTGCTGGTATTCCTGGAGCAGAACAGGATGGTGGGTCTTTCATTGTAGACCTGACAAATGAAAGCGTATTATCTAATTATCAGGGAAGGACTCTAGGAGATTTTTACAATAACCAAGGTGCGATTTTAGTTGATGCTTTCTTAGCTGCTAACTTAGTAGGTGCTACTCCTACTGCTCGTCCTGAAGACGTGGAAGTTCACCCTGGTGATGGTAGTGTATTTATTGCTTATACAGATGGTGGACCTGGTGGAGATGGATATCCAGACTCCAGAATTTTTGTTGTAAGTAAATACTCTGCGGATGTTGATGCTACTCAATCTTTTGGCGGTATATACCGAATCATTGAAACTAATAGCGATGCTACAAGTACCACTTTTACTTGGTCAGCTTTTGAGCAGAGTGGAGAAGATGGTGCTATTAATGGTGCAGGTTTTGCTAATGTAGATAACCTAGAAATTGATACTCTAGGTAATATCTGGGGTGTAACAGATATGTCTACCAGTAGTCACAATGGCTTCGACACTGGTGTTGCTGGAGAGATAAGAGAGATCGACCACACTCAAACTGGAAGTGTTGGTAACTTGAGAGGAACATTTGGTAACAATTGGGTGTTCTATATTCCTGTTGTTGGACCGAATGCTGGATTAGTTGTACCTTTCGCTTATGGTCCCCCTCGTTGCGAAATTACTGGACCATACTTTATCAGAAATAGTAGTGGTGTAGATGAAACTCTACTATTAGCTGTACAGCATCCTGGGGAAAGCTCACCTATTGGAGATGGAGTTCAACTAGGTCGTGATATTGAGATGCTAAATTTGGATGGCACTCTCTTCACTCAGCAGCGAAGTGTACCTCGTGGTAGTAACTGGCCTAGTAATACAGGTTATGTAGGTAATCCTGGAGGTAGTTTTAATGGTTTGCTACCACCAAGACCTTCTGTGATTGGTGTTACTCGTAGAGATGGTGGCGCTTTTGTTTAAAATTTAAGTCCAGTAGTGGCGCGTCAAGCTTGAAAATGTGGTAAAAAATTTATCCCCCCTAACCCCCCTTTGAAAGGGGGGAAGACCAAAGGGGCAGAGGTATTCTAGTAGTAAAGTCCAGTAGGGTGTGTTAGTAGTAGGGTGTGTTAGCGAAGCGTAACGCATCGCAAAAGGTATATTTTTTTCTTTTGACTTTGGACTTATAGCTTAAATGGTGCAATAGTAGGGGTGGGTTTTAGTAGAAATTTTCATGCTTACCCTAAGATTAAATAAACCTGCCCTAATGCACAAAATTAGATTTTTCAGTCCAGTAGGATGTGTTATATCATGTTCGGATAATCAGTTATAAAAAAAATTTATCCCTTTCAACCTTTTTTTCCCTTCTGCCTTCCCCTCCTGGGAGGGGTTAGGGGTGGGTTGCCTTCTGCCTTCCTTCCTCCAAAGTGTAAGTATTCAACCGAACATGATATTAGATAGCTATAATATAGACTTGATATTACAAAAAAAAAATGGTGCGTTACGGCGCTATTGTATATTTGAGGAGCAAACTCCTTGAAGGAAAAGCGCCTAACACACCCTACTAAGGTCTATGATTTCTCCTTCACTTCTTCTTTTATAGGTACAGGAAGTTGAGAAAAATCGGGTAATCTCACAAGCTCCTTTTCTTTTTCTGTAATTGCCAATGGCAGACGTAGAGGTTCAAGTTTTTCTTCAATTAAATAAGTAGCTACAGGTAATGTTCTTTCTAAATCATCCAATGGTCTAGGAATTACCATTACAGCATTTAATTCTCCAATTCTTTCTGCTTCGTGCATTCCAGCTTCCACTGCCACTGCCACATTAGAAACCGAACCCCGGACAATCGCAGTACATAAACCTGCACCTGTCGTTTCATAAGCAGTCAACTGTACATCACCAGCTTTGAGCATTGCGTCACAAGCTCCCACCATTGCTGGAAAACCTTTAGTTTCTATTAGACCCACTGCCTTATTTTTAAACTGAGCTGATACTCTACCTTGAGACAATTGAAATAAAAGACTGCCAATAGGTAGTACAGCTTCTAAATTAGCTAAAGGTCGAGGAATCACAGTATGAGAAATAAGTTGTCCAAATTCTTTCGCTGTTTCTGCTCCGGAGTCTATTGCTAAACGAACATCAGCAACACCACCACGGACTACCGCCGTACAATATCCACTACCAATTTTTTCGTATCCTACCAGAATAACCCCAGATGACTTGAGCATCATATCAGCAGTACCAACTATGGCAGGAAAACTCCGAGTTGTGATTAAACCAAGAGCTGAATCTCCAAAGTTGATTGGCGATTCAAGAGATTCTAGATTATGGTTATTGTGGGTTTGTATTTTCATTTTCTATCTCTTTACTTCGGTGTAGCAGTGAACCCACGTGACATACTCCCACACTAAGCTGTCGCTATAGTGTTGGCTTCTCGTTTCCCTGCCCTGCTATTGCATCGGGCTCCACGAGCTTTAAGGACGGAATGCCCTACCGCCCTATTTTTGATATTTATCGCCGCATTCAAGTCCCGGTCTATTACTATGCCACAGTGTGGGCAAAAATGAGTTCTTATATTTAATTCTTTAGGGACTTTTTCTCCACAATTTGAGCAATCTTGGCTAGTATTTTTGGGGTTCACAGCTATAGTCTTTTGTCCAGCATTTCCAGCTTTGACAGTTAAAATAGATAAGAATTGTCCCCATCCAACATCGTTAATTGATTTACTCAAACGGGTCTTTGCTAGCCCTTTAATGTTTAAGTTTTCATGGGCGATAATATCCGCTTTTGATAACAATTCATTAGCTGTTTTCAAGTGGAAATCTTTACGTTTATCGGCTACTTTTTTATGTTGTTTGGCTACAAATTTAACAGCTTTTAACCACCTTTTGCTACCTTTTTTCTTTCGAGATAAACGTTTCTGTAGAGTCTTTAATCGCTGCTGATATTTTCGATAGTATTGAGGGATGGGAACAGATTCTCCTTCACTTGTTACTAAGAATTCCTTCAGCCCCATATCGATTCCCAGAGTATTTTTTAATGTAGGTTCAACTTCACTTGTTAAAGCTGGAACTGATTTTTCTTCTAAGGATAAAGTCACATAATAACCATCTGCTTTACGACTAATCGTAACAGTTTTAATTATAAACCCTTCTGGTATTGGACGATGCTGAATTAACTTTACCTTTCCTATTTTGGGCAAATTAATTTTATTTTCTTCTATGCAATTTAGTTTTATTTGAGAATAAGTAAAACTGCGATAACGTCCTTTTCCTTTGAACCTTGGTTTACCTAATCGCTGCCCGTTTTTGTCTGCTTTAAACCATCTATCAAAGGCAAGTTTTACCCGTTTTGTGCAGTCTTGTAATACCTGAGAATGAATTAGCTTGTATTCAGGAAACTTATCTTTGGTATTGACTAAATCTCGTTTTTGAGAGTAATAAT
>NZ_JAAHGU010000330.1:0-1048 GCF_010692685.1 Okeania sp. SIO2F5
TTCAGTTGTCTATCCATTGAGTCGTTATTACCTACAATTAAGGTATGAAGCTAGTTGAACGTCATGTTATCACCAAATCACATTATTTGTGGTCAGCTTGTGACCAGAAGGCTTTTTTGTCAAAAAATCTGTTCAATTTAGCCAATTACCATGAGCGCCAATATTTTTTTGAAAACAAAAAGAAACTAAGCTTTAATCAACTGTATCATCTAGTATCTAAGAGTTACGATGATCAAGCTTTGCCAACTAAAGTTAGTAAGCAAATAATCAGAAGATTAGACTCAGCTTGGAGTAGTTATTTTGCCGCTTTAAAAGCATGGCCAAAACAGCGCCATAAATTTTTAGTCAGACCAAAAATCACTAAATATAAAAACAAAACAAAAGGTCGAAATATTTTAGTCTATTATCACGAATCAATTGACAAAAAAAACCTCAAAAAAGGAAGATGTAACTTATCCATGAGTGAGTTAAAAATTCCCAGATCACAAAAGTCAATTATAGAAGTGAGAATAGTACAAAAAAGCAGCTGTTATATGATTGAAATACTCTCTGAAAAATCGGAGAAAACAACAGATAATCAACAGGTAGCAGGAAGAGACTTAGGAGTGAATAACTTAATGGCTGTAACTACAAATCAAACAGGTGTAGCACCTTTATTGATAAATAGCAGACCATTAAAAGCGATTAACACCCTTGATAATAAAAAACTATCCCTGATACAATCCCAACTGAAAACCAAAAATCATCAAAACTCATCTAATCGGTTAAACGCTCTAACTCATAAACGAAACTGTAGAGTAGAAAATTATCTACATACAGCTAGTAAAAGAGTAATAGATTGGTGTGAGGTACACCAAATAGGAACCTTAATAATTGGACAGAATGAAAAGTGGAAACAATCTATTAATCTCGGGAAAAAGAACAATCAACAGTTTGTTAACATACCTGATTATAGATGAATAGAGATGTTAAGATCTAAAGCTCATTAAAAAGGGATAAAAGTAATAATTACCGAAGAATCCTATAGATCACAATCAAGTTCTTTAGA
>NZ_JAAHGU010000331.1:0-1028 GCF_010692685.1 Okeania sp. SIO2F5
TCACCAATCTGGCTTGAAAAATGGATCAGTTCTTTCCCCATCCAACGAACGCTTATCTTCATCAGAATAAATGAAATCGGCTTCTGGGTGTTGATTGAGTAATCGTGCAACTTCTAAAAGTGCGTCTGGAGACAACTCATCGTCATGATCCAAAAGACCTACAAATTCACCTGTTGCGATTTCTAGTGCTGAGTTGGAGGCTGCTGAGATATGTCCATTCTTCGCTCGGAAAACAGGCTTGATTCGCTCGTCTAATTCAGCATATTCGGCCAAGATACGTGAAACATGAGGATGGCTGGAGCAATCATCGGCAATACACAATTCCCAGAAAGGATAAATCTGAGCCAGTACAGAATCTAGCATGTCCCGTAAAACCAACTCTGGGGTATTGTAAGTTGGAACAATAATACTAATCGTGTATTTATAATTCAGATCCCCCACTTCATAAGGAAGCTGCTCCAGTTCTTGAGGAGAGGGTGTATTTTCTTTGACCCACGCAGCATAGATCAAAGGCGAGATATCTGCTTCGTAAAAAGCCCTTCGTATGTGTCTTTTTTGCTTTCTAATTTGGTCGAGATTTTTCTCAAAAAGATTGGATTTCCCTACATCTAACTTTAATGCTGTATTGTATTGGTGAATGGCTTCTTGAAGATAGCCCTGATAGTGCAAAAGATTGGCTAGTTTCGCATGTAATATTGAGTCTCTAGGGTTCTTGGCTAAATCCAAGTAAGCCTGCTGGATAGCTACTGGCTGTTGTTCCCTAAACTCCCTCCACGATCTAGATATTTCTTCAGTCCTGCTAATCAAATAAGAATCAATGGCCAGAGCTTTCTGGTAGAAGAATGTGGACTGCGACCAACATTTCAAGTCAGCGTAAGCTTTACCTAAGAGGTAGTAAGCTGAATACGGCTCAGAGTCTATATCAAGGATTTCCTTCAAGACTTGAATAGCTGACTGAATGTCTCCTACATCTAACATAGAAAACACCTGCTGATACTTGTCTTCAATAACATGAGAGTCAGCCCTTG
>NZ_JAAHGU010000332.1:0-1021 GCF_010692685.1 Okeania sp. SIO2F5
AAAAAGTCAAGTAATTGTGTTAAGTTGCAGGTAAGGATATTGTTGATGTAGAAGCAGGAAAACCAGGGAGAAAAAGTGACATAAATTTTTTTCGTGAGACGAGGGCAAAATTCTCTGAAAAACAAAAATTTACTGGGGATAAAGCCTATGTGGGAGAATCAGCAATAAAAACACCTAAAAAAAAGCCCAAAAATCAAGAATTAACCAGTCAGGAAAAGTCCCAAAATAAAGACCTTGCTGCGGAAAGAATTTTTGTAGAACATATAATTAGATTACTAAAAATATTTCGGGTAATTCAAGAAAGATTTAGACTAAATCCTGAGAAATATGTGCAAATAATTAAGACTATTTGTGGCCTGGGCGCGATGACGAATAGGTACATTTATTTTGTAGTATTAAACCAACCTTGATAGAGACATCAATTATTGAATTGATATGACTATTATTGAGCTAGTTTTTAATAGTAAGTATCTATAACACTGAGTTTACCGTGAAAATTAACTATCTTAAGCATTTGCGATCACCTCCGGTTAAGCGTACGCTATCGCTTCCTAAAAGATAGTTATAGTAAGTGTTCGACTATTTCCGGAGATGTCTCCTATTCTCTGTTCCCTTACATTTAATTTTTCACAGAGCTGACGATCGCTATCAGAAACATTAGGATTAGTATGTAAATAATCACTCACCCAACTACAACCTTTCTTCAACAAATCATCCAATGCCAAATTCCACAAAATAACTAACAGTGTTATCTCTGCTACCTGAAGCTAACAATTTACCATCAAGACTAAAAGTAACACCCATAACACTATCCCCATGGCCTCTCAAAGTTTTCAACAAAGTTCCATCATCATCATCATTAAAACTCCATAATTTCACTTTACCATCATAACTGGCTTTGTTGCATGAAAGTAGCGATCGCCAAAAACTCCCTTAGTTGGAAGTTAACTAGATTTCTACTTTGTAGCTCTGGGGTTTACCATTTTGAATCATCACGTTGAGTATGGAACATTGTATGAAT
>NZ_JAAHGU010000333.1:0-1014 GCF_010692685.1 Okeania sp. SIO2F5
AGTAAGAGTAAGTCTAAATCCAACTCCAAGTCCTTGTATCGACTCAAAAACTGGTCTGAGTATGATGCCTCCTTAAAGCAGCGAGGGAGTCTCACTTTTTGGCTGACTCCAGAGGCCATGGAGCAGTGGCTTAATCAGAAAAAAACTGGACGTAGGGGAGCATCTAATAATTATAGTGACACGGCCATTGAATTGATGGTGACTATGCAATCCTTGTATAGTCTGGCCGGACCACAGACCGAAGGTTTTGTCAAATCTATATTTCAATTGATGGACTTAGATTTACCAGTACCTGACCATAGCACTGTATCCCGTCGCTTGCCAAAACTGAATGTTAAACTACCAGTTATACCAACGAACGAAGCAATTCATATGGTAGTAGACTCTACAGGGGTGAAAGTTTACGGCGAAGGTGAATGGAAAACAAGAGTTCATGGTGAAAGTTTACGGCGTACATGGCGTAAATTACATCTAGGAGTTTCGGAGGCCACAGGGGAGATTATCAGTGGGGTAGTGACTACCAATGATGTCAGTGACGACCAAGTATTTTCTGACCTGTTAGATGGAGTAGATGGGGAAATAGCCCAAGTATCAGGAGATGGAGCCTATGACAAGTATAAGTGTTAGGAGAAAGCTAGGCAACGAGGGGCAAAGGCAACAATTCCACCCAGGAAAAATGCAGTAATAGGTCAACTAGGCAACTGTAAATGCTCACCTCATCCCAGAGATGAAAACCTCAGAAGGATAAGAAAAGTAGGACGCAAGAAGTGGAAACGTGAATGTGGCTACCACCGACCCTCGTTGTCAGAAACTACAATGTTCAGGCTCAAAGTCCTCAATGGATGCAAGTTACGACGACGAAAATTTGATAATCAGGCAGTGGAGTTATTCATACAATGTTCCATACTCAACGTGATGATTCAAAATGGTAAACCCCAGAGCTACAAAGTAGAAATCTAGTTAACTTCCAACTAAGGGAGTTTTTGGCGATCGCTACTTTCATGCAACAAAGCC
>NZ_JAAHGU010000034.1:0-50116 GCF_010692685.1 Okeania sp. SIO2F5
GCCTTACGGTTTAGTCCAGTCAATGCCCGCACTGAGGCGGTCTTCTTTTAGCACCCGATTGATATCTAACATTGTCCCATTTCAAACACCCTACTAACTCTATACTTTACCTTATAAAGCGACAAGTCTAATAATTAACAATTACCGAATAATTAAGGTAAAAATCCTCTCCTTTAAAGGAGAAACAATGAATTAATTTTGCTTTTATTCAATCCTCTTCCTTTTAGGGAGAGGTAATCATCAATTATCAATTATCAATTATTGAAAGCGCTGTCGTATTAACAAATCTACAAATCTATCCTACTTATAATGGTTTTCTAACAACTCACGCTGCATATTAGTTATAGTCAGCCTCACGCTACTCAAGACTTTGGACTATGCCACGCTCGAAACCAATAACTTAAAAACCTTACCATAAAAAGATTACAAAATTGGTGGGAACGCTTACAGCAGTTTCTCTAGTTTTAGCCCTATATATTAAGATAATCGTGAAGTGGATTTTAGAAATATGCTCATATATGGACTATTAATTTTAGTAATTATAATATTTCTCATCCGTTCCTCTAGTTTAAATGTGATTCAAGAACCGAAAACTTGGACTTCATCAGAGCGAACAAGGTCAATTTTCCTCTTTCTATGGAAGTTTCTCAGCTATCTGGGTATGTCTGCACTTTTTATCTCTCTAGGACTTATGATGGGCATTATTGGCTATCATTGGGTAGCGGGTTTGAGTTGGATAGATTCTCTAGTAGAAGCTTCGATGATTCTTAGTGGTATGGGACCAATTAGTCCCCTCTCAACTACTAGCGCGAAAGTATTTGCTTCTGTCTATGCACTCTTTAGTGGTTTGGTTTTTGTCATAGCGATGGGAATTCTTTTATCTCCTTTGGTCTATAGTTTGTTAAGTCAATTTCGTGTTCATCTCAACAATGAAAACTACCAACAAGATGAGCAATTAGCAAAATGATTGAGATGTAGAACTGAAAAATAAATGTTTGCAAATCGTTACAGTTAAAGATCAACTTATAAGAGTTATCTTCTGATTTTTAATGGCTCCCAAATTGGTTCTATACTGAGATTAATCTGGCTTTCACAAAAGCTTTTTTCAAAGTTCTAACTAATCTTTGAGCTTGATGTTTATAAAGTGGTTTAGGTAATATTCCTGGCAAATTGTTCATTAATTCTCTAGCTTGATTAATGCTACATCCAGAAATACCAATAATTTCATTTGCTCCTTGAAATTTCCTATATTCTGATGGAGCAGATTCAATCATAACTTGCCAAGTAGGTTGTTTTCTTTCACCATTTTCAATTCGTTTTAAACCATTAATTGTTGCTAAAACAATTAGGCGATCGCCTACGGTCAATCTAATATCATCTGAAGGCATTAATTTTGATTCATTTGGTGGCTTTTGATATAAGATTGTCACTACTCCATAACCATAAGCTATTTCAGCTAAAATTAATCCATTTAAAGTATCTCCTTGCTCAATATTATATTCAGTTACTAATACTGTTTGATGGTCTATCCTAAATAAACTTAATATATTTTCTCCAAATGCTGCTCCGGCAAAAGCTTCTGCTACAACAGCAGAAGTACAAATAAAGGTAGAATATGGTAAAAGTTTGGCTAAATTATTGCTAAAACGTTGTTCAAAAGTACAAATTACTAAACGAATATTCGGATTAAAGGCATAAGCCATTAATGCTAATTCTAAGTTTAACATCTCATCATTTGTAACAGCAATAATTCCTTTGGCAGTAGTTAAATTTACTTTTTCTAGAGATTTAATTATATTACCTACAACTAGAGGAATTTGAGGGGTTATATCTGATTCAGTTGCTGTAGAACTAATTGCTACTAATTTCTGTTTAAATTCTTGTAATAAAGTAGCCACTCGTTGACCAACTCTTCCTAAACCAATTATCACAACATGGTCTTGAGTCGGAATAGGATTTTTTCTGGCAAACTTAAATCTTGTACTTAACAATCTTTCTGTAATTAAACCATTCAACAAAGCTACAGAAATAATTCCTACTAATGTTACGATCAAACTAAACAATTGCAGCCACCAAGGAAAGTCCTGCTCTAGTTTAATACCACCAAAAATATCTCCAAATCCTCCTAGTAATAAAACTGCTGTACCATAAAAAGCTTCTCTTAAAGTTGCCTCTGGATAGTAAAGCAAAAATAGTAATGTACCACTGAATAAGAAAATTACTAAAATTAAGGCACTAGAAAAAACTAAGTTACGAATTGGGTTTTCGTGAATCCAATTCCAATAGTTAATGACTATATTTTTAACATCCGTTGGTTGAATTTTTAAAATTGAGTGAAATCTTTCCCATAATTTAAACTGGTTTTTCTGAGATTTTTTTTGATTACTTGTAGTAGTCAAAAAATCTGGTTTTTCAATATAAATTATTCGGTCGTTTGCTTGAATTAATTCATCACTATCCCAATCATAAAATTCTGATAATAATTGAGTATAATTAGTCGCGTAACTAATGACTTTTTGATGACGATTATTGAGCTGATAAACATGACGATTATACCAAGGCATATCTGGTTTTATTTCACGTTTTACTATCTTTATTTGATATTTTTCTAGGTAAAAAAAACCGATAATTTCTGAATCTAAAGCAGCAACGGCAAAAGCTGGTGCAGGTAATTCCGTAGGTTCAAATGCTACATAATTTCCTAGTTGTTGACCTAATAGTTGATTGAGATTTTCTTTTGCAGAACGGACTACAAGACGAATTTGAGGATTAATTAATCTTGCTGCTAGAGCGATCGCTAAATTTATTCGTTCGTTACTTGTAACAATAAGTATTGCTCGACACTGTTGAACTTGACCTTGTGTCAAAATACTAGGTTCTCTTGCATCTCCAATAATTAATTGGTTCAACTGTGAAAATAAGTCTGAAACTTCCCAATGTTGAGGTTGTATAAGATCGATGGCGTTAACAACTACACCAAACTTTTTTAGAGCAGCTACACAATGTTGTCCTAAACTACCTAATCCACATATTAAAAACCTATCTATTGATGGTGAGAATAAAGTATTAGTTGTTGAATTTGTATTGTGATATTGATTGTTAGGAGTTGATGAGGACATTGGGTATCTAATACCAAATTTCAAACACTTTTCTATGTTTCCTTGAGCAGAGGGGTGGGTAGGGAGGTTGCATGCAAAGTCCCTAGACAGTAGTAAACATAAGAATAATATACACTCACTGGCTAATAATTGCTCTTAACGTTATGGAATCCTGCTAATTATTTAGTCATTCAAGTCTTGTATAAGTATACGATTCTTTTTGATAAATGGTATAATACCAAGGGTGAAAAAAGAATGTGATTAATCATAACAGGAATTAAAATATTTTTGGTCAGATATTTCTTTAGATAAAAAAGGGATATTAAAAGTAAGAAATGATATTTAAGCTATTTATTCTGACTAGGTGACTCCTAGAAAAATTCTAGCTATTTATAGCAAACATTTATTAAACTGGTATAAATTATTTATATAGCAGGCAACAAGCAACAGTGGGAAAAATTTTTCCCCTTCTAAAATTCATCATCGCTCTATACCTTAACCGCTCTGGCAGTGGCTATATCATGTTTATTGGTATTATCCACTACACATAAATTGATTAATAATTTGTAGATGCTAATTATTTTTTTTGGTTGACCAACGCCATCTTAAAAAAGCAATAACTTCTTCTGGCAACAAAATTAGATGAGGTTCATCCGAGATTAATAGCAACCAGTCTTCTTTTTGCTGGAGTAGTTTCCATATAGGTGTTCTGGGATGGGATACTATCTGCCAAGAACCAAGTAAATCATGATTACAAAAAAATCCAAATTTTTGAGCATGATTGATGATTACATCTGTCATTATATACAGCTCCTAAAACTCATCTTTCTTAGTTAGAATATATCAAATCTGCTTTAATACTTAGATCAACAATTTAAAGTATAGAATAATTTTATACTATTTTTATTCTTACTATCTATCAGCAATAAAGCAAATTTATTTCTCAAATATTATAGCTTTAATTTAAACTTAGTCAAGTATTTAATTTTTTTTAATGATTAACTCCATCTTTAGCTAGATTTAAGGACAGCAACTAACTTAGTAACTGCACCGATAAAATTTGTATATACAATTACTACTGTAATGTTGTATAGCAATGTGCGCTGGCATATTTACAAATTGCAGGAATTATCCAATAGCTAAAAATTTGGGGTTGGTGATTAGGTAATGCCATTAAATATTTATGAACGGTACAATTATAGTTTTTTCATAGATATTTGAGACAAAAGCATTACGCATTCACCAATGCCAAAAATTTTATATTATAAGCTTTTATTCCCCCTATTGCCTGTTACCTGTTGCCTGTTGCCTGCGCGCAGCGCTATAACTAAGAGTGAGCGATCGCTTGTCAGAAAGTTCTACCTTTAGATATAGTCTTTATTCATCTTTGTCTGGTAAAGAACAGAAATAATATCGGCGTTGCTTAAATGTAATGATAATTAGACATCTACTCCACCCATAGGGAGTAGGGAGTAGGCAGCTTTGCTGTAGGCAGTAGAGAACCCACCCCTCGCCCCTCCCCCTCCGGTGGAGGGGAAAGAATTGATAATTTCTTTGGGATATAGATATTGATTTTTGATTCTTGGAGATGTCTATTAGCTGAAGGTAAAATTGAAAAACTGATGTTTTGTGCCCAAAGTTAATCTCAAAATCATTACCACTCAGCAACGCCATAATATCAAATCCGGATGATTAGTTATCCTATAGCTGAGGAGTCAGGAGTCAGTCCTCAGGAGTCAGGAGAAAGAAAGGATTTGAATAGCATGAATTTTTAAATTCGTATTCAATAGACATCTCCTCGAAAAGAGGGAGTAGGAAGTAGGGACGTTGCATGCAACGTCCGTACAGAGTAGGGGAAATAATTGATAATTTATGGATAATAATTGATTTTATTTTTGATTATTGGAGATGTTTAATAGAAAATCTGTATTAAGATAAAGTAATTTTGCGATTACTGTATAACCGGATTTTATATAATCCCAAAAATCTAAAAGCGTTCAGCTTAGATGTAAATATAGATTGAGGTTTTTTCTAAGAAAAAAAGCGCTGTTTTGAGTCTCTTATCTACTGTTTTTTGCTACTATTTAATGCTGTTTTATCTCCTTTACTATTCCCTCCATACCTTTTTAATAGTACCTGGTTTCCACATCCCAGATCAAAACACTATATAAGTATTTATTAGAACCTGATACCAGATATATAAAAATAGAATCGAGGGTAAAAATACTAGACTTATAGATTGTTTATTTGTCAGAATTCATACCAAATCCGTTTACTACAGACCACATATTTTATTGAAAAAAGCTTGATGGCTTTTATTTGACCTATTTGTGGTTTAGCTAAAGCAGATTTGGTATCAGCCGCCAACTTGCCTGTTATGGTCAGAACTAGGTTATCAGCTATCAGCTTCATTAGCTTTAATTGTATGGGTTAAAAACTCAAAACAAGTTTTTCTTGTGCTTCAATTTATGGGTGGAAAATGTAGTATAAGTTAAACGAATTTTTACTTTATTCATTCAAAAACTGAATGCTCTCGCATTCCGCACCGAAGAGCTGACTGCTAATAGCTGAATGGGAGCGCATTCCGCAGGAAATGCTTACCTTTATTTAGACCATATTCTCCAATCCTTTGTTATCCAAAAACTTGAGAAAAGCTTAAGCATTCTATATTTTGATAGGCAAAAATCATGCACTAAATTACAATGTATCGAAGCTCTAATCGGCCAAATTAAAATTTCAAACAGTAATCAATTAATTGCTGATGAATCAATTCAATAATCTCAAGTCATTACAATCAGTTTCGCGACGAACAATACTCAAATTATTTACTGTTGCTTCTGCCACTGGTCTAGTGGGTTATACTAGATTTTCCAAACCACAACCAACAGTTTTCGTACAAGATAATCTGGACTTACCACGATATTTAAACAAATCTAAAAGCGTGGTAGTAGTTGGTGGTGGATTAGCAGGATTAGCTTGTGCTTATGAACTTAGTCAGCGAGGTTTTAGGGTTACTTTGTTAGAAAAATCGCCACAACTAGGAGGAAAAATTGCTAGTTGGTCTGTTAATTTTGGGGAAGAAAAATTTATGATGGAACATGGCTTTCACGGTTTTTTTCCTCAATATTACAATCTAAAAAGTTTAGTATCAGAGTTGAATATTACGGATAATTTTAAGTCTTTAGAGTTTTATTCAATGGTGTTTAGAGAAGGGAAATATGACCCAGAAGTATTTCGCCCTAGTAGTTCTGCCTTTCCTTGGAATATTGTAGATTTAGCAATTTCTTCTCCTAATAGATTCAGATGGGGAATCAATTTAGTAAAGCCTAAACATTGGGAAGTTTTTCAGGCTATTGGTGGCTTTAAAGTAGAGAATACTTACCAAAAATTAGACAATTTATCTGTAGCTGAATGGGTGGAAAAAGATTTTCCTCAAGGATTGTATGATTTATATTTTTTACCTTTTGCGAAATCAAGTCTTAATGCTCCAGATAAATTGAGCGTTGCGGAGTTAATGCAGTTTTTTCACTTCTATTTTTTTGGTAATCCAGAAGGTTTAGCTTTTCATGGTACGAAGCAAGATATGGGTACAAGTTTAGTACAACCTATTACTCAAGAAATTAAAAGTCGGGGAGGCAAAATTTTTACGGATATTGGTATTAGTAAAATTAACTGGAAAAAAGGTAAAGTTGATTCTATTAGCTATCAGTTAGGAGAGGCTAAAAGTAGAATTCCTTTTTGGGTAGAACGTAATTTAGAAATCAATAAACAGGATGCTGATTATTTTGGTTCGAGTGATAGTCTTTTTACTATTAAAGCTGGTTCAGATGAGGCTATTTCTCTGACTTGTACTCATCAAGGTTGTACTGTTAAATTAGCTGAAGATGGTCAATTTTACTGCCCTTGTCATGGAGCAGTTTATGATAGAAAAGGAAAAGTATTAGCAGGTCCAGCAAAACGAAATTTATCGCGCTACAAAATCACTCAAAGTCGAGAATATCGGGTGCAGTTAGTTGGGATAACAGAAAATAAATCTGAGATTGTTCCTACAGAAATTCAGGCAGATTATTATGTATTTGCTACGGACATTCCGGGAGTTAAACACTTATTTAATGTGATGGAGGGAGATGTCAATCAAAAAGTACAAGACCGGGTAAAAAAACTGAATATAGCCGATCCATTTGCTGTCTGTCGTTTTTGGTTTGACCGAGATTTTGACTGGAAAAATAGTAATTTTACTTCTCTATCTGGCTATCAATTAACTGATAGTATTACTCTCTATCATCGCATTCAAGAACAATTCATTAAATGGCATGAAAAAACAGGCGGTAGTGTAGTAGAGTTACACGCTTATTGCTACAAAGAAAAAGAGTTTCCTACTCAGGAAAATTTACTGACAACTTTTGAACAGGAATTGTATGAAATTGTGCCTGAATTAAAGGATGCTAATATGCTGCATCGGGAATTGGTAAATCAGAAAAATTTTTCCGGTTATCCTCCAGGTAGTTATCAAGAACGTCCAGAAACTAACAGTGGTGTTGATAATTTGATATTTGCTGGAGATTGGGTAAAAATGCCTTTTCCCTGTGGTTTAATGGAAAGAGCTATTAGTAGTGGGTTATTAGCAGCAAATGAAATATTCGAGCGAGAGGGTTTACAAAAGAGAAAATTACTATCAGTAAATCCAGAGGGTATTCTCAAAATTTGAGATTAAAAAGGAAGAAGGAAGAAGGAATAAAGAAGAAGGTAAGAAGGGAATAAGGTAATATAGAACCCGGATAATTACTATAGCTAAGTCATTGCGACTTACACTCCATGGAAGGAAGCAATCTCTTATGTTTTAGATATTTCTATCCAATTGTGATAACTATTCAACCAGACATAATATAAGAATAGAAAGAAGGGAGAGGTTAAGAGGAAACAAATGTCAACTAAACCAGGACTAAAAAAGACTTACAGGATTTTTAAGATAGTGAAGTACAGTTCAATATTAATCTCTATTTTTCCTTATACTCTTCTCTTCTTTTCTTCTTTCCTAATTCTTTTCTTCCTCTTCCTTCTAACTTCCTCCCTCTTCCTTATTCCTTCTAACTTCTTCCTTTTTAAATTGATAATTACCTCTGGTTAAAACTATCGGATTGAAGCAAATTCGGAAATCTCCTAGCACTTTTTTCTCCTTCACTGGAGTTGTTTTTAATCTCTAGGGATTAATTATCAATTATCACATTGGTAAATGACAAAATTGCTCCAGAAACCCGGTTTCTGTGTATCGCTCTATAATCAAGTTATCTTCTAATCAACTTAAAATACCAATGGCCACAAACCAACTTCTAGACAAACGATACCAAATTATTAAAAAGTTGCATGAGACTCATGTGAGCATCACATTCCAGGGAAAAGACACTAGAAGATTTAATCGTCTATGTCTCATCAAGCAACTCAAGACCTCCAAACCCCAATTACAAGAAGAACTAGAACAAAGATTTCAACAAGAAGCAAAAATTTTAAAAAGATTAGGAAGACACCCACAAATTCCAGATTTATATGGCTATTTTTCCGAAAATAATCAATTTTATTTAGTTCAAAAATGGATGGCAGGACGTAACCTCCAACACCAACTTAAACAGAAAGGGAAACTAACAGAAATAGAAGTCAAAGATATACTAAAAAAAATATTGCCAGTCCTGGAATTTTTCAAGGAAAATAAAATAATTCACCGGGATATTAAGCCGAGTAATATTATGGTGAATGGAGAAAAATTATCTATATTAATAGACTTCGGTATGGTCAAAGAAATTGACACCATAGTTAACCCAAACATGACTTATACTGTCCTGGGTATTGGAACTTCAGGTTTTGTTTCTCCCGAACAAAAAAAAGGTAAACCTACCCATGCTAGCGATATATATAGTTTAGGAGTAACAGCAGTTTATCTTTTAACAGGAAAAATACCCAATAGTAAACTTTCCTGGCGCAAAAATGTACCGAATATTAGCTCAAAATTTGCTGATATTTTAGGTAGAGCGATAGAAAAAAAATTGAGCGATCGCTACCAGACTGCAACAGAAATGTTAACTGCTATAAAAAGCAGCAAAACTTTTTACCAAGGAAATAATCAATTGTTGAAAATCAGAATAGTTGCCACCATTATCGGAATTATCGGCGCAGGAATAGGCATTTTTTTCAATAAAGCTGAAGCTTACAATAGTAGGGGTGCTGTTTACTATAACCAGGGAAAATATGAAAAAGCGCTCGCTGAGTATAACCAAGTTACTCAACTCAATCCGAAAGATGCTGAAGCTTACAAAAACAGGGGTGATGTTTACTATAACCAGGGAAAATATGAGAAGGCGCTCGCTGAGTATAATCAAGCTATTCAACTCAATCCCAAATATGCTCTTGCTTACAATAACAGGGGCGCTGTTTACTATAACCAGGGAAAATATGATTTGGCGCTTGCTGACTATAACCAAGCTATTCAACTCAATCCCAAATCTGCTAGTGCTTACAATGGCAGGGGTGCTGTTTACTATAAGCAGGGAAAATATGATTTGGCGCTCGCTGAGTATAACCAAGCTATTCAACTCAATCCCAAATTTGCTAGTGCTTACAATGGCAGGGGTGCTGTTTACTATAAGCAGGGAGCATACGATAAGGCGTTCGCTGACGTGAATCAAGCCATTCAACTCAATCCCAAATTTGCTCTTGCTTACAATGGTAGGGGTTTGGTTTACTATAACCAGGGAGCATACGAGAAGGCGCTCGCTGACTTTAACCAAGCTATTCAACTCAATCCCAAATATGCTAGTGCTTACTACAACAGGGGTGTGGTTTATCGTAAGCAGGGAGCATACCAGAAGGCGCTCGCTGACTTTAACCAAGCTATTCAATTCAATCCCAAATATGCTGCTGCTTACTATGACAGGGGTTATGTTTATCGTAAGCAGGGAGCATACCAGAAGGCGCTCGCTGACTTTAACCAAGCTATTCAATTCAATCCCAAAGATGCTGCTGCTTACTACAACAGGGGTTTGGTTTACTATAACCAGGGAGCATACGAGAAGGCGCTCGCTGACTTTAACCAAGCTATTCAACTCAATCCCAAATATGCTAATGCTTACTACAACAGGGGTTGGCTTTATGGTAAGCAGGGAGCATACCAGAAGGCGCTCGCTGACTTTAACCAAGCTATTCAACTCAATCCCAAAGATGCTGCTGCTTACTACAACCGGGGTGCGATTTACAAACGTAACAGTAATACTGAAAAAGCTATATCAGACTTTGAAAAAGCTGCCGACTTATACCAACAACAAAGAAATCAAGAGTTGTATCAAAAATCTCTAGATCAACTCAAAGAATTACGAGAAAATTAGTATTTGTAGGTTGGGTTGAGGCGCTCACACTGATTATGCCACGGATATACGGATTAAGAGGTATAACAGATAAGCTCCGCTAACACTTCGTTCTACCCAACCTACTTTGAACAACGGCGTTGCTGAATTGAAGTATGAATGCGCGATTGTTTGGTTCTGCTCAAGACCCCGCGCATCCCCCATTTAACAAAAAGCGAAGCATCCTCTGGCTTCCCCCTTTCTAAGGGGGACGGGAGGGGGATTAAAGGGGGAATTTTAGAGTTTTATTCCACCCAAAATTGGGGGGTTAGGGGGGCCAAATCATACCCAGAATCAGCAACGCCTGAACAACTACTACCTTCTTAAAAGAAAATTGTCAAATGTTTTTCTATCTGTCATAGCAGGTTGAGCGCCTGATTTCGTAACACATAAAGCACCAGCAACGGCACCCCATTTCACAGCATCTTTTAATGACAAACCTGTATCCAATGCTGCTGCTAAACCACCATTAAAAGCATCACCCGCCGCCACAGTATCGATCGCTTCTACTACAAAAGCAGGTTGAAAAAATGTTTCCTCTTCAGTTGCACAAACAACTCCCCGATCGCCTATTTTCACCACAGCATTTTTCACACCACGCTTACATAATTCAATAGCTGCCTGAGTAGCAGTTTCTCGATCGTTTACTGAAAACCCAACCAGTTGACTTGCTTCAATTTCATTAGGAGTAATAATATCAATCAAATTATAAAAATCATGAGGAAAATTTACTGGCATTGGTGCTGGATCGAGAATAACCTTCACTCCCATTTTTTGAGCTACTTTTGCTGCACTCATAGCAAATTCTAGGGGAATTTCTAATTGTAAAAGTAAAGCTGTGGCATCCGATAGCAAATTTATCAGGCGTTCCACATCTGTATTATTAATACTATGGTTAGCACCAGGAACAACAATAATGCTATTTTCCCCATTAGCATCAACCGCAATAACCGCCACCCCAGTATGAATATTCTCATCAACTACCACTCCTGTTGTGTCAACATTAGCAGTTTGCAAACTTGTCAGAAGTTGTTGCCCAAAACTATCATTTCCTACCCGCCCCACTATTGTTGTTGTAATGCCAAGACGAGCAGCAGCAACAGCTTGATTTGCTCCTTTACCACCACCTGCCGTCAAAAAGTTATTGCCATTAACAGTTTCTCCTGGAGTCGGTAAGCGGAGAGTCGTTGCAATCAAGTCAATGTTAATGCTGCCAAAAATAATTATGCTCATAAAGTAATATCATGTCCGGTTGAATACTTATTATTAAAATAGCAGGGGAGCGGGGGAGTGGGGAGTAGGGGAGTAGGGAAAATATAAAGATTTACTGTTTAAGCACTCTTGATAAGTTTTTTCCAGATCGCTCTTATCCGGACATGATATAAATAGCGAAACTACCCTAATCTGATCTTCTGATTTGTTACTAAATCAATGGGGAGAGGCGATCGCTAAATCCTGAGTTTATCTAAAATATGGCGTTGCTGAATTGAAGTATGAATGCGCCCAATTTTGGGGGACTTTTAGAGTTTTATTCCCCCCAATTATGGGGGGTTAAGGGGGCAAAATCATATCCAGAATCAGCAACGCCTAAAATATAATAACTAAAACGTTACAGCTTCTAAATTCTTTTCATGATGAATAGGCAATACTAACAATATGTAGTTTAGTCAGACTAATAATAGGAGCATTGATACTAGCATTATTCATAATTTAGGTATAAAAAAAATAATAAAAAAAGTATAATTATAGTCAATAATTAACAGTAACTATCCCCGGTTAAAACACCTATCCCTTATAAGGAACTCCTGAAACCCTTGTGGGAGGGTGGGGGTGTGGGAAGCAAGAATTTTGTCTACAGTCCTCAAAAAAGTGTATTTTTAAATACAATTTTCTCCCAAAAAAGCCGCTCCCAGACCTATATATAGCTTGTCTTTTTTGTCAAGTTTTATTTTAAGAAAGATGTTTATAAAGCTTATGTTAAAACACGGGGGCTTTCAACGTCGCTTTTCGGTAAAAAATGACTATCTTGAGGAGATGGCTATCGCTCCCCAAAAGATACTTATAGTCAGTGCTTGAGAATTTTTGGAGATGTCTAATACCATTTCTCATGCATTCTTGCTATATCTCCTTGAGAGTAGGGAGTAGGTAGTAGGGTAAAAAGAGATAAGATATCTTGGTTGAATGCCGATAATAGTCATAAATATGATTCAACCATTATTATTACTTAATAACTGAAGTTCCATGGGAAGTATAGCATTATTTTTGGGAATTGGTATAATACTTGCTTCATTAATTAAAAAGCTTTCTAACTTCTTCCTTCTTCCTTCTTCCTTCTTCCTTCTTCCTTCTTCCTTCTTCCTTCTTCCTTCTTTATTCTAACTATAATTACCACTAACTGGTGTAATAGGAATTTCAATTATGAACTCTGCACCTTTTCCAATTTCAGAAATACAATTCAAGTTACCCTGATGTTTTTCTACTACAATTGAATAGCTAATTGATAACCCTAAACCTGTACCAGTACCCACTGGTTTAGTAGTAAAAAATGGGTCAAAAATCTTGGATAATGTCTCAGAATTAATACCACTGCCATTATCACTAATTTTGATTTTTACTGTGTTTGATTCTGTCACTTCAGTAGAAACTGTAATAGTAGGTTTATGGTCAAATTCCTGTTGTTTATCTCGCGAAAATGCTAAAGCATCAATGGCATTACTGAGTAAATTCATAAACACATGATTCATTTGAGAAGCATAACAGATAACTTGTGGCAACTGACCATAATTTCTGACTATTTCCACTTCACGTTTATCTGACTTTTCCTTAATACGAGTATGTAAAATTAGAAATGTACTATCGATACCTTCATGGATATTTACAGGTTTCATTTCTGCTTCATCTAGACGTGAAAAGTTACGGAGAGAAATGACAATATCTCGAATACGTTCAGCACCTACGTTCATGGAATTTAAAAGTTTTTGTAAATCTTCTACGATAAATTCCAATTCGATTTCCTCAATTTCATCTTGAATTTCTTCTACAGGTTCAGGATAGTTTTCTTGGTATAAATCAATCAAATTAAGTAAATCAGAAACATATTCAGTAGCGGGAGAAAGGTTTCCATAAATAAAACCGATAGGGTTATTAATTTCGTGGGCTACTCCTGCCACTAATTGTCCTATGCTAGACATTTTTTCACTTTGAATTAATTGATATTGAGTGCGTTGTAACTGTTGTAATGTTTGCTCTAGTCGTAGATTTTTTTCATTTAATTCTTGAGTTCTTTCTTGTACTTTCTGCTCTACAAAAGTATATAAGATTGCATTTTCTAAAGACACTGCTACTTGAGATGATAAAAGCCTTAATATTTCCAAACGTTCTGGAGTAAATGCACCTGTAATTAAGTTATTTTCCAAGTACAAAACTCCGATGAGCTTACCACCGTTAATAATCGGAGTACATAAAACTGATTTAAGTTTATTTTGAGCAACATAAGAGTCTGTTGTGAACCGATATTCAGCAAAAGCATTGCTTAAAACAACATCTTGACGCGTTCTTTCTACATAGTTAATTATTGTTAGTGGTAAATCTTCATATTCATTAATTTTACTTTCCTGAACTACCACTTCTTCAGAATCTAATGTTGCTTCAGCTTTAGTGATTAATTTACCTTCTGTGAGCAACAATAGAACGCCTTTTTCAGCTCCAGCATTTTCGATGATAATTTTCATTAACTTAGATAGTAATTTATCTAATACAATCTCACTAGAAATTGCTTGAGATGCTTTAATAACTGTGGCTAAATCTAGGGATTGGCCATGGTTGGTCGTGTCACGAGAAATTGCTGTAGTTGAAGTATCAATTATGTTATTTTTAACTGTTAATATATTTTGCAATTCTGGATATTGATTCTCTAAATCTTGTAGCTTTCTAGTCGCGCCCCAATTTTGATAACCATAGTAAGCTTCTTGTAAATGAACTTTGGCATACTTAAATTTATTTTGATTTAGCCAATATTTTGCCGCTAATTCATTACCTAATGCTTCATATTGGATAAATTCATTTTTCTTTGCTGATTCTATGGCCTGATTATATAAGTCTATTGCTTCTAGATTCTTTCCAGAAATACTAGCTTTTTCTGCTTCTACTAATAAATATTTATGTTCAAAGTTTTCTTGACAGTTATCTGCCCAAATTTTCATCTGCTGTTGATTTTTTTCTAGTTGCTGCCAATATTCTTTTTGCTTAGTTTCTGAAACATGAGGATAAAAGGCAGCTAAGATTAGTGAATAATAAAAATTAAATTCTGTAGTAGGTACAGTACCTATAATAAATGCCAGATATTTTTTAGCTTCTAAGATGCTATGCAGTGCTGCATCTAAATCTCTGTATAAATAGAGAATGTAAGACTTATTAATTAGATAGATACATAGAGAGTAAAAATTTTGATTTTGTTGACAACTTTCCAAGTATTCTGTTTCGTTGATTTTGTCAATATCAAAGTCAATTTTTTGATCTTTTAAAGAGTTTATATCCATTTTTTTTGTTTGTGCTTCCAAGTTTTCTATAATACTTTTAATTCCTGTTAAAGTATCTGTCGAAAGTTGATTTTTTGTTTTTTGAGTAAATTGTAAATAGCGAGAAACTTCTTTCAATGTTTCTGAAATTGGTCTGCCTTGGAATAATGAATTAATAGCAGTGTTATGTAGAAGATAACCAGCATATTCTAAATCCCCTGATTCTAAAGCCGCTCCATACCCTTCATTATTAATTAAATTAGATTCTTTGTGTGCTTAAACCAAAAACTTAATCCATTAGCAAATCCAGCATAAGCTTTACATTTTAAACCTAAAATTTCCCACTTATCAGTTAATTTTAGTGCCAAGAGACCAAACCGATATGCAGAGTGATAATCTCCTAAAGAACTATTGAGGATTATTCCATAGTTACGATAACAAAGACATGACTCAGCAACTGAACCATATTTCAAAGAAATATTGACAGCTTTCAGCACAATTACTGTCCATAATTCTGGTGAAGTTAAATAGGTATATGCCATCAAATTTGTAATTAAGGCTAAAGCTACTTTATATTTTGATTTCTCGCTTTTTGTTTCATAAATCAGACTAGCAATTTCTTGAGTGCGTAAATTTTATTTTACTTTGGTAAATTCCTGATTAATAATTGTCTGTAAATCTGTTTCTGGAAGTTCGATTTCTAGTAATCCCAGAGCCTTATTTGCTGCTGAAATTGCCTTTTTGTAGTGAGCGCGTAAAGTATATTGAACAACCAATAAATTATAGACTTCTGTTTTTTCAATAACTGATTTTGAACGGTCTAATATTAATTTGATTAAGGCTTTGCTTTCTGAGAAATTACTGTTTAAATATTCTACTATTGCCCCTTCTTTATATAAAGCAAAAGTTAAATCATAGTAGATAACAATTCATTCTATAGCAATGTGCGCTGGCATATTTACACATTATTTTTTGTACACCTGTTTGCTTACTGCACTTTGAGCTGGACATTGTAAATACCTGAGCGCACATTGCTATACCTGTTTGCTCTGGAGATATATAAGGAAGAGTACCTTCTAAAATACTTGGATTTTTGAGTTTATAACTGTCACGAGTTAATACAGAAGATATATTAAAATCTATAATTGTTAATTCCCCTGTCGTGAAATTAACAATTATATTAGATGGATTAATATCTTTGTGAATAATCTTAGCACTATGAATTTCACCTAAACTTTCAGCAATTTTAATCGCTAAATTCAAAAAGCCCAATATAGTAATTTTTTGTGATGTAATTAATGTTTTGAGAGATTCACCGCCAAAATCCTCTAAAATCATCACTAGAGTATTATTATACTTTTCTAATCCATAAACTTTAATCACTCCAGAAAAATTAAAATAACTAAGAATTTCATACTCTTTTCGATAACGATTATTCTCAGCTTCAGAAGGAAAATCTCCTTTGCTAAATTTAAGTACAACAGGTTGATTATTCTCCTCATACCTACCTCGATAAACTACTGAATTATTACCTTCATAAATTTTGGCAAGAATTTGTTAACCTGAAATATTAATCATTGTGAAATTTTCCTACAAAACTACTCCGATTTATTTATTAATTCTTAAATATTATCTCTAAACCCTATGTCTTCTTCTCAAATAACTTTTTTCCATGATATCCGTAACTTAGGAATTAATCACAATCACTGGTATGCTGTTGCCCGCAGTGTAGAGGTAAAATGTCAGCCTTTCAGCATTACCCTTTGGCATCAATCAATTGTCCTTTATCGGGACTCAGAGGGAAAAGTCCATGCTCTGGAAGACCTTTGTCCTCATCGTTTTGTCAAACTTAGTTCTGGTCGCGCGATCGCCGATGAATTAGAATGTGCATATCATGGATGGCGCTTTAAGTCAAGTGGCAAATGTTCTTATGTACCTTATTTAGCAAGTAATCAAAAATTGCCTAGCTGTCAAATTAGAACTTTTCCAGTACAAGAGTTAAATGGTTTTATTTGGCTATTTCCTGGAGATAAATCAAAGATAAATTTAGTTTCTCCTTTAGAAATACCTGAGTGGGAACACCTCAACTATATAGCCACCATCTCAGTTATAAAATGTCGAGCCCACTATTCTTATTTAGTGGAAAATTTGATGGATATGTACCACGGACATTTACATCAAAACTGGCAAGCATGGGCAGCAGCAAAATTAGTAGATTTATCTGAAAATGACAGTCGAGTAGATGCTTATTATCAGGCTCAAAGTTATTACAAAATTGACAAAATCTGGTCTATCTCTCAATTGTTCTTTCCTAGTTTACGACAACTTCATCCCGAACCATTAAATGTTAGTTATATCTATCCAAATTGGGTTTCTAATCTGGGAAAAGATTTTAAAATTTATTGTCTTTTATTACCTATTAATGAAAAACAAACCCAAGCTTATCTGATTCACTTTACATCACTTCATGCCTTTTGGCGTTTACATAAACTACCAGAATGGTTTAGACGATTTGTGAAAAATAGTTTATTTGGTTCAGCTCAAAAACTACTTGATGGATTAGTGCAGCAAGATGTAGAGATGATAGAAGAAGAACAGCAAGCTTATCTGAAAAATCCCCAGCAACGTAGCTATGAGTTAAATAAAGCTTTGGTAAGTACACAAAGATTAATTAAAAAACAAGCCCTCCAATGAATCATAAATATATGCTGAAAATAATAGAAGATCTGTTGAACAGCCGATAAGATACTTATCAAGGAATAAAACTTATCATACATAAGTTATAACCGTATTTAGTGTGAGGTCAAAAGTCCCTGAGTTAAATCAGGTCAAGAAAGAAAAATTGCTCCTTAATGAATCTGGAAGATTCCAAAATGGAGTATAACTTTTGAGGAATTATCAAGAGTTATTCTCCAGGGAGCAGCTATATAGCTAATGGAAATTAGCCTTATCAAAAAGCGATTTTGACAGCAAGCGTATTTCGATCAGGGTTATCAAAAAGAGCAAAGTATTTTTGCCGAGGCAAATTGATACCTGATGAGACTTTAAGGGGTGCAATGATTAATTTAGTAACCTTTTTTCCTCAATATAGTATTAGTTGGCCAGATAATGGAAAAAATATGGAGCAGTAACTTTAGGTACTCAGAATGGTCAAACACAAAAAAAATCTGTAATGAAGTACAGGATGGAACAAGTCAGCGCAATAAATTTGGTATCTATACCAATATGTTTGAGCGTAAGGGGGGTAATTTGACTGCTCCTACTGGGAAGATAAGTCCAGTGACAGCAAATAGAGGTCAAGCAGAATATAATCCTATTCCTTTGCAAAACCAGTAATTAGAATCCCGTGTACTGAAGTTGCGGGAGAAGTCAAAACAGCCAATATAGCAGAAGCAAGAAGGAACAAGGAAGAAAGAAAAATCTGGCGTTGTCTGAGTTTTAAGCTTTTGATATGTCCTAACCTTTCCTTCGACTGCTATATCTCTCACATTATGGATGGAGCTAGTTCAACATGGATAATACCATTGGCATAATGTTTGGGTTTTTAGGTGGAACAATTTTCGCCAGTGAGGGGGGATACAAAGTTTTACAACACCCTAACCCAAACCGAGAATATCAAAGACTTTCGGAAGCTAAATGGTTTTTGGCCTTAAGGTGGTGCGAACAATTTCCAACTCCTGCTGGCATCCTTAACCACCAAAGTCAACTTTCTTTTTATAATCAAGCAGCATTAAAAGTTGGAGAACACAACTTTTTACCTCTAGACCACAGACAAGAAATTTTTAATCAATGTTTATCCTTGCCAGCAGGTACAACAAAAACTTACTCAATTTTTGCCCCTGATGGTAGTTATTTTAGCTCTTTTGAGGTGATGGGAATTGATATCGATCCTAGATATGGTAGGATTGCTATTGTCAATTCACTCTAATTTTTTCAATCAAAAAAATTAGTAGTCCTAAAATAGTAAGGATAAAGGATATTAGAAGTATTCCGTGACTAGGCGTGTTTCCTATTATAGCACTACAAAAAAGTGTTAGGACATTGATAAAATTAAAATTCTTTACCTACAAAGTTTTGACTTGAGCTGATAACACAGTTCCTCCGTCAGGAGGATAGCTGAATGCTTAAAGCTTTAAGCTTTAAGCATTCAGCTATACTTATCATTAACTTCTTTACCACTACCAAAAAATTAAGCATTAGGTAGGTGAGCGGGAAGAACGCTTATGGCAGCAATAGCAATGTAGATAAGGGCGAAACGGGTTTCAAATATTGCGACAAAATAAAATTTTGTTGTGCGATACCAATCTAATCTAAAGGCGATCGCTACTAACTTGACTAAGGCCACAGTATAGGATAGAGCTGTGGCTATATTTAAGCAGTTGAAGTAGTAAAGACTCAGTATAATTAGGATTGCAGTTCCATGGTATATCATTCCAGGTACAGGAGAACTGGTTTTCTTTTTTCGCAACTTGAGTGTAAATATAGCACTGCTGAAAAATAAAGTATTCAAGATCCACATTGCCATAGCAGCTAAAGAAATATGGCCTGTCGTAGCTATATATGCTAAAGGTGCTGATAGACAGATAGCTGTAAATCCAATGAATTCATTTAGTATAGATTTTTGTTTTTGCTTTAGCACTGCAATACTATCCGCAACTAAAGCTGCTATTGCCATGGCATAGATCCATAGCAAACATGGAGATTGAAAATATAGCCATGCAGCGATCGCCATCGCAATACCTCCATATACCCCACCCCAGATGAGAAAGCGGGGTTTCCAACTACTTCGCTGTTTTATTTGCACGACTAAGGGATGTTCTGCTTGCAAGGCGAAAAAAGCACAGATCAAAGCTAAAGTTGTTGAGTTTGTCCATTCCTGAGCTAAAGCTGCCCCTGTGATAAAGGAGCCACCCAATACTAGCAAAATTCCTTGCTCTGGAGAAAACGTCGGTCTATACCAAGCTTGTAGGTTGGAACGATTTTTATGAGAGGTAGTTGTTGATAACTCAACCATGATTAAACTCCTTAAAGAAGGCGATCGGTTTTGGACGTTAGGTATGATATCAAGTTCGGATTAGCGGTCTTACTGTAGGTTGGGCGAAATGTATCTCACAACCAAAAAAAATAGACATCTGTTGGATTTTCTTCTTAATCCTGCCCATAAGCTGCGAAGGGGTGGAGAAACTACAAATTGGTATTGGCCTTCTCCCTGGACAAACAATTCTTCAACCCTACCTACAAAGTTTACATTGACACTAACCTTTATTAATAGTTTCTTGATAATTATTCTTAATAATTTCACAAATCACACCTGATTTTTAAGTATTTATTTATACAAAATATTGAAATAGTTAGTACATTAGGGGATTTGTCAATAAAAACTCAAACTTTTATGGTCAGGACTTAAAAAGAGGGCAGTAGGCGAGATAAGTAATTATACTTCATAGAGCTAGTTATGGACTTTTGCATTGAACTAACTAATAAATAATTTAATTGATAATTAGATGCAATTATTTTGGCATAACCTAAAAAGCGATCGCCTCTCAAATCAAAGGGGCGATCGCTTTAATAATCAATTTAACAATCAGTTAGACGTTGCAAAAGAGCGCTAATCTCAACTAGATAGTAGCAAAATCAGTAGCATCAATAGCTGTAGGAGCAATACCAAACAAAGTTGCTAAATCTTGTGATGTTGCAGTCTCCTGCAGAATAGTATTACCACCACTAGCAACTACAGTTAAGTCACTGAAAGTCAGACCATCTAACAAGAAGTTATCTGTACCATCTTGGTAATCCAAAATATCGTCACTGCCATCACCAGAGCGCAATATGAAACTGTCAGCACCATTACCACCAGTGAGAAGATCGGAACCTAAACCACCATCAAGAGTGTCGTTATTGCCACCACCTTCTAAGTTATCGTCACCATTACCACCTATGAGTTCGTCTCGACCTCCATTACCTTCTAAGTTATCGTCACCATTACCACCTATGAGGAGGTCTTGACCTCCACCACCTCGGAGGATATCATTTTCAGCTTCACCCATGAGAGTATCATTACCTGCATTACCCTCTAAGATATCATCACCAGTACCACCGAGTAATTCATCTGCCCCACCACGACCACTGATACTATCTGCTCCACCCAAACCTTGGATTAGGTTATCCTGAGCATTACCCTGAATCGGAATATCATCATTTCCAGTACCAACAATACCACCAGGGATCTCAAAATTACTACTATCAAGATCGGCAGCTTGGATATTTATTAAAGTTGCTAAATCTTGTGATGTTGCAGTTTCTCGGATAATAGTGTCAGTACCACTTTGAACGACAGTTACGTCACTGAAAGTCAAACCATCCAACAATAGCTCGTCTGTACCAGGGGTAAAATCACTAATCTGGTCATTGCCATCACCAGAACGCAATACGAAAGTATCGGCACCATTTCCACCATTCAGTAAATCGTTACCTAGACCACCGTCAAGAGTGTCGTTATTGTCACCACCTTGTAAGTCATCAACACCATTACCACCAAGGAGACTGTCTTGACCTCCACCACCAAGGAGAAGATCATTATCTGTACCACCATCAAGGGTATCATCACCAGTCCCACCATCAAGGTTGTCATTACCAGTACCACCAAGGAGTTCATCATTACCTCCCTGACCGTTGATGACATCTGCTCCTCCCAGACCATCAATGCTATTATTCTGATCATCACCGTTAATAGTCTCACTATTTCCAGTACCAAAAATGGTATTGGGGGTAGGGTCGGTAGGGTCAGTAGGGTCGGTAGGGTCAGTAGGGTCGGTAGGGTCAGTAGGGTCGGTAGGGTCAGTAGGATCGGTAGGGTCGGTAGGGTCAGTAGGATCGGTAGGATCGGTAGGGTCGGGATTGCCAAACTCGAATGCACCAATATCAGCTACACCATTAACAACGCGCTGGAAACCAGTACCTCGTTGGTCAGTAGTTAGACCGAGAGAGTTACTGCCAGCGTTAATAGCAGCACTGCCAGCTTGTAAAGCATGGGTTTGAGTAAGTCCACCGTTATCAGCAAGAGGATCTAGACCAGGGTTAGTGACTCCAGTTTGGTCACCTGTACCGTTGAAACGAGTATTAGCGTTTCCTGTACCAATTAAGTTGTTGCCACCGCTTTGGATGGAATTGCTAGTAGCTCTTAGTTCGTCAACATCATTAGCACCCGTACTATTACGGTTACCAGAAATAATTGTAGAAGTAACAGTTGTAGCCGTTTGATTGGGAGTGGTATCTAAAGCAAAACTTGCCAAACCACCGCCAGTTCCACCATTATTTAGAGTGGGAGTTTGTGCAAAGTTATTAGTAATGGTGCTGTTGGAAATTGTAGCATTGGTAAAATGGTTTAAATTGGGGTTGACAGCAGTGACGTAAACACCACCACCTTGACCGTTTGCTGTATTACCACTAATGGTGCTTTGAGTAACTTGTGTAGTACCAAAGATAGCAATACCGCCACCATCGCCAGTACCAGTAGCAAGTGCTGCGTTGTTATTGATGGTAGAATTAGTAATGGTTGTATCACCAAATGCCATGACACCACCACCATTGTAGTTAGCTTCATTATTGCTAATAGTGGTGTTGATAACATTGGCGGTGCCTAGATCGTTGTTATAGAAACCACCACCATCACCTGATGCAGTGTTGCCTGTGATTACAGCGTTACTGATAGTGATATTTTCATTATTGAATATACCACCACCATCACCAGCGTTAGTAGCATTACTTCCAAAAGCAAACCCACCTGTAATGTTTACTCCATCAATGGTAACTTGAGCTTGGTTATTAGCGTTGCCATCATCAACATTAAATACACGGAATTGACCATTAGCTGCACCCCCTCCATCTATGGTGACTGGATTTGTTTCATCTCCATCAATAGTGAGGTTTTTATCTATTAACAGTTCACTAGCGAGGGCGATAGTCTGACCACCTAGACTGGGGTCAAATTGAATCGTATCACCTGCGGCAGCATCAGTAATTGCTTGTCTTAGGGAACCAGATCCACTATCGTTAAGATTAGTTACTGTAGCCATAGTTTGTTTGACTTTTTAGTATTTTGTTTGCTATTCGTTTAAGCATTGTTAGTTGCTTCTCATCCGGAAAAAATAAGATTAATTTAGATTAATTAATTTTGCCTAAAATCTAATTCAATCATGGCAATAATTTCGAGAAATATCTTCATTTCCCAGTTGAATATTTTCTCAGTAAATCATCAGTTAATCTACTGAAAAATATGGCAAATTTTCTACATTTTTGCAGCAAAGTATAGGTAATTTGTAACAATTTTTTCATGTTATTACAAATTACTAAATGCTTATTCAATTGAGATTACATCCATTTATAAAAATAACTTTTAACTATCATTTCACTTCTTCAGATATCAGCCAGAAAAACAGGAAAAAAATATGATTATTTATTCTGTAATTTTGCTGAGTTCGATTAATGATAATTACCGATGAATTGACAATAGACAATAAATATTTCAGCAACTTCAACTAGAAAACTCTGGTAGTTTTCACTTAGATGCTGTTAAATGATATAGCTGAAGGAAGAGGGAAGAAGGAAAAATGTTGCTTTGTCTAAGTTTTAAGCTTTTGAACTGCCCTAACCTTTTCTTCGACTGCTATATTCAAATAATAAGTAAATTCAAGGAGATTTTTTCCCCTTTAATTCAAGATTCTAATTTTTTTTCCTGCCACCCTATCACAAGTAGGTAGGAATTCAATCCAAACAAGGGTGCAACTAACCTGATTTTCTTTATGCACTTAATCTCGATCATTGATGCTTTTCCATCCTACTCATTCTTTCATCAAAGTGTCAAGGGTAAAGGATTATTTTTTTTAAGAAAAGCTATAGCGCTACGCGCAAGTCAAAAGTCAAAAGTCAAAAGTTAAAAGTAATATCTGAATGAGTTTGAGCATTTATAAATGTTCTAATATCATGTTCCCCCTCCGGGGGAGCTACGAATTGCGGATAATCAGTTATAAATAAAATTTAATGACTGACAGTACCGACAGTACCAAAGAAATACTGAAATTATCTTTACTTTTCTCCAATATTTGCTCTTTTTCTCCTTTTTTCCCTCCTGACTTCTGACTCCTGACTCCTCACAACAGTTATTTATAAGTATTCAACCGAATATGATATAACCTATTTGCGTAGTCCTATATAAAAAATAGGTTGCTGAGTTATCAACAACCTATCTAGTAAGAGATACAAAATTATTAGTGACTGATACTTAATAGCAACAAAGCCTTAGATAATAGTAAAGTCGTCATTTATATCCAGGGCAACAACCCCACTAACATCTTCTAATTCTGCCAAAATTTGTGAATCATCACCAACCGTATTATCGCCATTAGCATCATAAATGAGGTAAGTTTTACCTTCAACTTCGTAGGCAAATAAACCAGGGTTTCCAGCTATTAACACATTTCCAGAAATATTGGTAGTTTGTACATCGGTAGCAATATTATCAACAGCAGGAATAACTGTGCTAGAAAATGCAATAGTATCCCCACCGACGACACCTAAGTCCTCAAAACCAGTAATGCGGTCGTACAAACCAGCACTAATGGCAGTACCAATAGAAGCAGCATCCGCAGCATTAAACTTCGCACCACCGTCATCAGCACTGGTATAAACAAAAGTGTTATTGCCATTATCATCAGAGAGGGTATCCGCTCCCAGACCACCAATAAAGATATCATCATCGTCACCTCCATCTATGGAGTCGTTACCGTCACCACCGACTAAACTGTCGTTTTCATCATCTCCTGCTAAAGTGTCGTTACCTGCTAAACCTTCCAGAGTATCGTCGCCTCCGCTACCATCAAAATTATCATTAAACTCACCACCCACCAAGAAGTCAGGATCATTACTAACATCCAGAATATTTACCGTAGCAGTAGCAGTAGCTTCGTCGAGACCATCCGTAATGGTGTATTGAAAGAGGTCGGTACCAGTGCCAAACACTGCTGTGTATTGAACTTGAGTACCCAAGTTATTTAAGATACCCAAAGGCTCATCATTGCTAAGAGTTGTAATTGACAAAGGATCTGGGCCATCAATATCGCTGTCATTTCCCAACACATCAATTGTTATCACATTCCCCAAATTGGTAAATACTGGCCCGTCATCAATGGCAATGGGCAGGTCATTTACTGGGGTGACATCAATATTAATAACTTGGGTAGAGGAACTATTTTCGTCATTGCCATCATCAACGGTGTAACTGAAAGTGCCAGCAGCTCCATTAGCGTTAGCAACTGGAACAAATGTTAATGATGTTAGTTGCTCAGTGGTTAACTGTTGGAGAGCAGTTACTGAAGTATTATTTGACAATAGTACTTGCCCAATTTCTGCGTTAGGAATACTGTCAACAGTAATAGTTAACGCATCACCGTCGGGGTCAGTGGGTGCTGGAATGTCTAAGGTCGCATTATTATCTTCCTCCAAGGTGACAGTTTTATCAGCTTCTACTTCTGGAGGTCGGTTAGCTTCGACGATATTAATATTTAACAATCCACTGGTAGTACCGCCGTCTTGGTCTGTAACCAGGAAGTTGAAACTGTCAGTGCCAATACTAGCAGTAGTAGTTGCATAACTAATTTCTCCATTATCGAGATTTTCCTGAGTGAATTTACTTCCTACTGCTAAAGTTTCTCCTCCCTGTTGTAATTCCCCTAAAGTCGGCACTTCAGTCAGGGTATATTGTAGAGAAGCAGGAGTGGCAGTTTCTACATCAGGGTCAATAAATTGGAGATTTTCTGTAGGAATGACCTTACTTTGACCAATAAATGCACTTAGGTCAGTCGTAGTACCGACAGGTGGCTCGTTGACCCGAATATTAAAGGTATCTGTCACTTTACCGCCATCAACATCGATGACTCGGAAACTAAAGGAGTCATCATTTGTATTAGTAGCTGTGTGTTCGTAGATAACTAAACCACTATTGATATTTTCTTGAGTGAAAGTATTGGTGGGGTTATCCTCCAGTTGTAATATTCCTGCTGCTGCTTCAGTGGTAACTGTATAAGTAAAAGCATTTGTACCATTATCCCCATCCGTTGTCTGCAATAAATTCTGACTGATGCTTCCTGTCCCCCCAAAGTTGACAACCAGTTCGCTGTTTTTAGTAATTTCGGGGATGTCGTTGACCAAGATATTAGCAGTACCAACACCTTCACTAAAGGCATTTGTGCCACCTATGGTTGAGATATCGGTTAGTTCGCTAGTATTACTGCTGCCGTCGGTGGTATCCCAACCACGGAATTGAATAGTGGCATCGCCGAAAAAGTCGGTATTGGGAACAAAACGTAGGCGATCGCTTGTTGTAGCTTTCAGTAATGTCGTATTGCTATTACTCACGTCTACCCAGTTTGTACCATCATCTACGGAATATTGCCACAGACCATTACTATTATCTATTTGAGTAATAGCTATTCCGCTACTCGCTCCTCCATCAGCATCTGTAACTGCACCAGCGATAATACTTGCGACGGGAGTGCCAGTATTATTTACTTCATTTTCATTGATAGTTGTCAGAGCTAAATTTCCTAGGTCTGTTAGTACTGGTGCATCGTTTAATGCTTCTACTTGTACGGATATAGTACCTGTTTGAGTCGCAGTAGCATCGTTAGCTGTTTCTGTTGCTGTAGCTGTAACTGTTAAGTCAAAACTAAAGGTTGTTCCGGTCTCTCGGTCTCCAGGAGGGGAGATAGTTAAATTGGTTAATTCCTCTGGGGTCAAAACCCAACTACCATCACCTTGGTCTGTTCCTGCGGAAAGAGTTGCTCCTGCTGGCACTCCACTAATAGTAATAGACAGATTTTCTGAACCGCTAGTATCTACTAAACTAGCAGCTATACCCAGAGGTAGCTCTTCTATATCTGTTCCTGATACATTTGGTGTAGATATTTCCAGGTTAGGAGTATCGGCAACGGGAGTAACATTAATGTTGACTGTTGCTGTATCTGTGAACCCTTGAGTATCCGTAATAGTATATGTGAAACTCTCCTGCCCACTAAAATTCTCATTAGGCGTATAGATGAAACTCTCTGTTGTTTCTGCTAAAGTGCCATTTTTAATATTATCGGCAGCAAACTCAGTAATTGTAATTTGCTCACCATCAGCTTCGGAATCATTTGCCAATAATTCTGACTTATTAATAGTTATTGCCGTATCTTCGTTAGTCTCAAATACATCATCACCAGCTATGGGAGAGGTATCACCGGGATTAATATTAATATTTAGTAACCCACTGGTCGTACCCCCGTCTTGGTCAGTCACAACATAACTAAATGTATCTGTTCCAGGTTCATCTCCTGTATGTTGGTAAGAGAGACTGCCTTGGTCAATATCCTCTTGAGTGAAAGTATCCGTTACTTCCAGAATCGCCTTTCCTAGTTGTAGTTTTCCACTGGTTGGTAATTCTGTAACTTCATAAATTAGAGTTTCTGCAACAGCATCAGTATCAGGATCTTCTGCCAGTAGATTTTTATTAGTAATTTCTTCCTGGGTATCTTCATCGAGACTTAAATTTTTGCTCGTAATATTTGGCGGGACATTAACTCTGATTTCAAATGTGTCTGTGGTTTCACCTCCTACCTGGTCTGAAACACTGAAACTAAAAGAATCATTTTTAGTATCATTATTATCGTGTTCATAAGTAAGTAACCCTTGGTCAATATCCTCCTGAGTAAAACTGGTAAAGCTTCCTCCATCAACTAGCAAATTACCACGAGTAGGCAATTCTGTAACTGTATAAATTAAGGAAGTTTTACTATCATCGGTTGTTTCTAGGAGAGTATTATCTATTATTCCAGTCTCTTGTGTATTGACCACTAATTCAGTATTCGTTCCCACCAATGGTAAATCATTAATACTGAGATTAATTAAAGCAGTATCAGTTTGAGGTTCGCCTAAACCTGTGTTGCCTTGGTCATTTACCGAGATGCTGATAGAATCACTACCTGAGTTATTACCTGTATATGTCAGGGTGTTGAGAGACTGGTTGATATTTTCTAAACTTCCGGTAAATACTATTTCCGCATCTGCTTGACCATCACCAGTTGTAAAGGTGAGACCAGAGGTAGAATTAAGGGTGAGGTTACCGTCATTAGTAGTTTCTAGGGTAACTTCTAATTCTCCGTCTCCAGCATCGGGGTCTGTTACCTCAATACCAACAATATCTAATTGTTCCCCTTCATTAACCAGTTGTTGGTCGTCAGGAATTGTAATTTCTGGTGGGTCGTTGACATTGAGCAGGGCGATCGTAAATGACTTAGTTAAGTTTTCTCCAGCATTGTCAAATGTTCTGACTTGGATGTCATAGGTCTCTTGTTGCTCAAAATCAAGATTTGTTCCCTCTGCTACAACTAGCTGGTCTTCGTTGAGAGCAAAGCGTCCATCAGCATCATCAACTAATCTATATTCATGGACATCACTTTCATCTGGGTCTTCTGTGGTAAATGTACCAATAACTGTACCTGCTTCACTATTTTCTTCCACACTATCGTTATCTAACAGAATGTCAGTGGGAGGATCGTTGAGAGAAGGTGGTGTTACTTCACCTGGATCTGGAGGGGTTGGTGATGGTGTTGAGTCTGGCGAGTCTGTTGGGGTTGGTGATGGTGTTGAGTCTGGCGAGTCTGTTGGGGTTGGTGATGGTGTTGAGTCTGGCGAGTCTGTTGGGGTTGGTGATGGTGTTGAGTCTGGCGAGTCTGTTGGGGTTGGTGATGGTGTTGAGTCTGGCGAGTCTGTTGGGGTTGGTGATGGTGTTGAGTCTGGCGAGTCTGTTGGGGTTGGTGATGGTGTTGAGTCTGGCGAGTCTGTTGGGGTTGGTGATGGTGTTGAGTCTGGCGAGTCTGTTGGGGTTGGTGATGGTGTTGAGTCTGGCGAGTCCGTTGGGGTTGGTGATGGGTCTGGCGAGTCCGTTGGGGTTGGTGATGGGTCTGGCGAGTCTGTTGGTGTTGGTGTTGGTGTAGGTGTAGCTGTAGGAAAAGGAGTTTCTGGAGTAGGGAAGAAATTACCAGAATTAAGAGTGCCACTATCAACACCAATTAAGATAGCCAAAGTATTACCGTCAGCATTCCGAATAACAGTATTACCACCCTCGTCAGATATTTCTAAATCTTCAAACGTTAGACCTCCCTCCAAACTAAGAAGGTCATCTGTAGTATTAAAGTCAGTAACAGTATATAAATTATCAGATTCCTCAAAATCTACAATAACGAAACTATCTTCACCCTCGCCTCCAGTTAAAGTATCATCACCTCGACCACCTATCAATAGATCGTCACCCTGACCTCCATCAATAGAATCATTTCCTTTACCACCTGAGAGGATATCATTTGCCTCCCCACCATCTAGAGTATCGTTTCCTCGTTCGCCATTGAGAGTGTCAGCACCTGCATCTCCTAATAATAAGTCATCATCTTTACCTCCAGATAATACGTCATCTCCCGTACCACCATCTAAAGTATCGTTACCTTGGTTTCCTGATAAAGAATCATTATCTTCATTTCCTGAAATACTATCAGTACCTTCACCACCCCTAATAACATCTAACCCCGCACCACCAGAGATAATATCATTACCATCCTGACCGAGAAGCGTATCATTTCCTCCATCTCCTGCTACCGTATCATCGCCAATATCTCCTGAAACAAAGTCGTTTTCTTCTCCTCCTGCTACATCATCGTTTTCCTTACCACCGTAAATAACGTCTCTACCTTCTCCACCTCTGACTGTATCTGAGCCGCGATCGCCGAATACTGTATCATTCCCAGCATCACCGAGAACAGAGTCAGCATCTCTTCCACCTCGTAGACTATCATCTCCCAAACCACCGCTAACTGTATCATTGCCTCGGTTGCCGTTGATTTGGTCGTTGCCTTCTTGGCCAAGTAAAGAATCACCTTCTTCTTGGCCAAATACTATATCATTGCCACCTAGTGCAGAATATGTATCGCTGAAGACACTACCAAATGCTAGATCGTCTCCCTCGGTGCCCACTGCTTCACCACCTGGAAGTAAAGTTCCTCCTCCTGGTGCTGTAGGTACGGGAGCTGGCGTTGTTGCAGGCGTTGGTGCTGGTGTAGGAGATGGGGTTGGTGCTGGTGTTATTACTGGTGGGGTTGGTGTTATTACTGGTGGAGTTGGTGTTATTACTGGTGGTTCTGTTGGTTCTACTGGTTCTATCACTACAAAGTCGCCATTTGCATCGAAGAAACCTATTATACCATCTATTACAACTATTTCCCTACCTTCGGGAGTTGTTGGTATGGGTGTTGGCGCTGGGGTTGTTGCTGGGGTTGGTGCTGGGGTTGGTGCTGGGGTTGGTGCTGGTGTTGGTGCTGGGGTTGGTGCTGGTATTGGTGCTGGTGTTGGCGCTGGTGTTGGTGCTGGGGTTGGTGCTGGGGTTGGTGCTGGGGTTGGTGCTGGGGTTGGTGCTGGGGTTGGTGCTGGGGTTGGTGCTGGTGTTGGTTCTGGTGTTGGGGATGCCGTCGGTACTGGTTGTAATGGTACAAAGTCACCATTATCATCAAGGAAACCTCGTATGGGAAAGCCATTTATTATCCTTGTAATTATTTCAACATTTATAGGTGTGCCTGCTGAAGCCATTTTTCTACCTCTTAAATAATATATAATTTACGTTAGCTAGTATTAGACAAGGTCAAGATTTTTTTTGTTTATCTACTTCTTGATGATGTAGTAATATTGTTAATTTTTACAAGGGATAATATTGTTTTTATTACAGGTTATATCATGTCCGCTTAATTAGTAAAAATAAAGTTCTTAGGTAGTAGGTGGTAGGTGTAAATTAAAGAGGGAATTCTGAATATAATCAGAAATTTTGGAGTTCCCTTCAAGAGCAAGAGGAGAACATTTTTATTATACTTAATTATTCGGATATGGTATTATTAATAACTTTAATTTATCAAGTTACTTAAATCGAACGAACCCATCTATATTCATTCAACATTTCTCGTATTGGGAAAGTCAAACTATAACTAATTGAATTAGTTTCAGCCATAAAATTTGATGTTTTTTTGCTCTACAACTTTGTTAAGGTTAACATTTTTTTTCCTTTTTAACAATTGGTATAATCTTATAAAGTTATCTAGATATTGCAAGTATTATTTGCTGATCGTTATCTGGGATAAATTATATCATTTGCCCCCTTCGGGGGAGCTACGCTTATGGTAAAACAGTTATAATAGGGCTTCGTAATTTTGCTCTAGTCCTAATATCAAGTCTCATTAATTAGCCATAATAAAAATGTTCTTTTCTTGAGAGAGAATATTTTTTCCTAGGCCATGCTGCGCAAACAAACTTTCCCTTGTTCCCTACTCTCTACTCCCTGCTCCCTACTCCCTAAATTTTTTATTGTGCTTCTTCAAAGATACATGATATAAGACAAGTATTTAATTAAAGGGCTAAAGCTCAACTACAAACAAAAACTTTATTATAACGCGCTTATTTGTTAGCGTAGCTCCCCTGGAAGGGACTAGGGTAGCTCCCCCAGAGGGGGCACATTATATTAACTAGACTTTGAAGATTTATTCTCCTAAAAAATAAAATCGTGGATAATAGCTCGGTCGAACTATTTTTATCCACTTTTGCGACTGATTTGAACGATTTTTTACATTTTCATATTACCTCCTAGGGTTAAATAAACTTAAAATCTGAAGAGTCAATAACAGTACTAATAGCATCAGGAACAAGAGGTATATTATTAAGGACTGCTAAATCAAAAGCAGGATTACCATCATCCTCAAGATTCGGGTCATATCCTAAGATAACTTTACTATTCAAACTATTATTTACATAGATAAAGAAAGCAGGACTTGTTCCCGAACCATTTTGATTATTCAGAATAGAATTAACTTGCTGCACATTTTCAAATCTATTCTCAAAAATAATTAGTTCTTGACCACTTATATCTTGACCTTGGGAACCCAAATTATCAAGAGAAATTATCACACTAGAAAATTCTGTAGCAGTGCCAGGAGGATTAGTTAAATTGCCAAAATTACTGGATCTAAACAAGAATACATCTACATTACTACCATTAAAATCAGTAATTACATCGACTCCTTCATTGGGAACTTCAAAAAAGAAAGCATCATCTCCCTCATTACCAGTTAACCTGTCCGCACCAAAACCACCACTCAAAGAGTCATCACCTATATTGCCATTAATACTGTCGTTACCTTCGTCACCACTGATAAAATCATTTCCTTCATTACCATCAAGAGTGTCAACCCCTGCACCACCACTCAAAGAGTCATCACCGACCCCACCAACAACACTATCGTTGCCTAACCCACCGAATAAACTATCGCTACCAGTTTGGCCAAGCAGCAGGTCATCATCAGCACCACCGTCTAGAGTATCATTACCAGAATTACCTCCTAAAGTATCATTTCCAGTATTACCAAATAAAGAGTCATTATCATCTTCACCGGATAGAGAGTCATTGCCCGTACCTCCGTCTAGGGTATCGTTACCCTGTCCACCTCTGAGAGTATCTTGTTGTTCTGCTCCTAATAATAGATCGCTGCCGTCTTCTCCTAACAAAGAGTCACTATCAGCACCACCATCTAGAGTATCGTTGCCTACTCCTCCAAATAATGTATCAGCTTGTTCTGCACCAAACAAAGAGTCATTTCCAGCTTCACCTAATATAGAATCTTCGTCCGCTCCTCCATCTAAAATATCCTCTCCAGCACGACCACTAATAGTATCCTCTCCAGCATTTCCGAGAATGTAGTCACTTGCGGGAGTACCGTTAATGGTATTATCACCACCTCCACCTTCAGATATATTATCAACAACAGTAATACTAAAGGATGTAGTTGGAATTGTTCCATTATCGCCATCAGAAACAGAAAAAGTAAACGGAAACCTACCTGCTGTGTTACCCGGAGTATATAGAATTAAGTTGTTATTAATATCAGCTTGAGAAAAAGTATCGTCATTATTGATACTATCATCAACTAATGTCAGATTACCTTGTATGGGTGCCCTGATAATATTGTAGGTAATTTCTTCTGCTGTGTTGTCGGTATCTGTAACTAAAAGATTAGTATTGAATATTGTTTGTCTTGCTCCACCTCTCTCAGCAATGATACCTCGGTTATTAACTAACTGCGGTGAGTCATTGACTTTAATATTAACTTGAGCAGTATCGGAACCACCATTGCCATCACTAATACTATAACTAAAACTGTCCTCTCCGAGGAACCCAGTATTGGGAGTATATGTGTAGGTTGTACTGTTTTCTTGTACTAATGAGCCATTTCGTGGTGTATCTATGGCAGAAATACTGAGAGGGTCTCCATCTGGGTCAGAGTCGTTTTCGAGTAGTTCTTGAGTAGTAAAAGTTAATGGTTCATTTTGATTTGTCGTTAAGTTATCGTCCTCTGCTTCAGGGGGGTTGTTGGAAGGTTCTGGAGTTTCTGTGGGTGTGGGTGTGGGAGTTTCTGTGGGTGTGGGTGTGGGAGTTTCTGTAGGTGTGGGTGTGGGAGTTTCTGTAGGTGTGGGTGTGGGAGTTTCTGTGGGTGTGGGTGTGGGAGTTTCTGTAGGTGTGGGTGTGGGAGTTGGACTTGGTGAAGTTGTTGGTCCAGGAGGTGTGGGTGTAGGGAGTGATAATGTTACAAAGTCACTGGAGTCTATTGTGCTACTTTCAACTCCTTCTAGTACTGCCAAAAAATCGCCGTTCGTACCACCTACACTAATAATAGTGTTATCAGGGTTGTCTTCTGATGCAAAAATACTTAGTTCTTCAAAACTCAAACCATTGCTAAGACCGATTAAATCTTCGTTACTGAAGTCATTAATAAAATCTGCACTGCTAACTCCTGGACCTCCTGAGTCACGAGTAATATTAAAGGTATCTTGCCCTATTCCTCCTGAAATTGTATCTGCACCAAGGTCTCCAGAGAGGAAATCTGCACCAACACCTCCTGCTAGTGAGTCTGCATCTTTTCCTCCAAAAAGTACATCATCTCCTGTATTACCTTCTAGAATATCTCTACCTGTTTCACCAAATAATGTATCTCCACCATCATTCCCTAATAAGCGATCGTCACCTGCTCCACCAACTACTGTATCATTACCGATGTCCCCAGCAACAAAATCATCCCCCCGGTCGCCGAATAATAGATCGTCCTCTCCACCACCGACAATACTATCATTCTCTTTACCTCCATAGATAGTATCGTTGCCTTCTTCTCCCCAGATAGTATCACTGTCGCGATCGCCATATAAGACGTCACTACCACTATCTCCAAACAGAGAATCTAAATCTTTGCCACCTCGTAAACAATCATCTCCCGGACCACCGTCGAGAAAATCATTTCCGGCATTTCCGTTCATTTGGTCTTGACCTTCATCTCCCAGGAGAGCGTCATTGTCATCTAGAGCAAAAACTGTATCATCTCCGGACAATGCTAAAATTGTATCTGCTACTGTACTCCCAATGATGGAGTCACTGAAAATGCTTCCCTCTGCTAAACCTCGAATAAAAATTGTTGATGGTAGTTCGACTTGTTGTTTGACTCTTTCTGTTTGTGCCATTTTAATTTTTCCTGATAATTGCTATGAGATAAAAGGGAGTAGGGAGTAGGGGAAATAATTGATAATTTCTGTGGGATAATTAATTTTATTTTTTATTATCTTTATCCCTTATGGGTTTAATACCCCACCGTCAGCGGGGGTGCAAATGCGGTTGGTGGGGTGAGAATCCCCATCGACTCCATTCTGCTGACTCCTGACTCCTTCTTCAATGGAGATGTCTATTTTTTTATAGACAACGGAACAGAAGTAAGGATATTCAGTTAGACAATAGGGGAAAAAGGTTGAATTTTACTCCCATACTCCCCACACTCCCCTATTCCCTGTTCCCTGTTCCCTGTTCCCTGTTCCCTGTTCCCTGTTGCCTGTTGCCTTATATAAACTCAAAATCACCAGCATCAATAATGGTTGAAATTTGGTCTTCTTCAGGTTCAATAGACTGAAGTATACCCAACTCAAAAGCAGGAACACTGTCATCAGCTAAACTTGTGTCATAACCAAAGACATATTTTCCACGTTGACCATTGAGGTAAACAAAGAAAGCAGGGCGATCGCTGGAGCCATTTTGTACATTTAAGGCAGCATTGACTGCTTGTGCATTATCAAACTTACCTTCAAAAATAATCAGTTCTGCATCACCGATACTCTGACCTTCCGATCCTATATTCTCATCCTGGAGAATTACACTAGAAAAACCACTATTAGTTAAACCGCCAAAGTTAGCAGATGTAAATAGTAATGTATCATCATCACCTGGTCGGTCGAAATCTCTGACTGTATCTATACCTTGGTCTGCAACTTCATAGAAGAAGAAATCATTCCCGGCACCACCTGTCAGTCGATCTGAACCAGAACCTCCAGCTATAGTATCATTACCAATACTGCCGTCAATTCCATCATTGTCATCACCACCTTGGATACTATCATCTCCTATATCACCCAAAATGATATCCTGACCCGGACCAGCGTCGATAGTGTCATTACCATCATCACCAACCAGAGAGTCATCACCTTCTTCTCCAAATATTGAATCGTTCTCTGAACCACCTAAAACGGTATCTGCTCCTGCTCCACTACTAATAGTATCGTTGTCTGAACCACCATCTATTAGATCGCTACCGTCTCCACCTGTTACGGAGTCGTTGTCAGCTCCACTGCGAATGGTATCGTTACCCGCATTGCCAGCTATGGTATCGTCACCATCTGCTCCTAGAAGAGAGTCGTTACCTTCTCCTCCAGTCATACTGTCGCTGCCTTCTCCTCCTAAGAGGTTGTCGTTACCAGCATCTCCAGAAAGGCGATCGTTGCCTGTATCTCCAGAAAGGCGATCGTTGCCATCACCACCAAATAAGCTATCGGAACCATCACCACCTCTGAGGGTATCTTGTTGACTGCCACCAAATAGACAGTCATCACCAGAGTCGCCTAACAGAGAGTCGCTTCCTTCACCACCATCTATATAGTCGCTGCTACTGAGACCATCAATACTATCGTCTCCTGCTAATCCCAAAATATTATTACTTAGGGCAGTACCAGTGAAGTTATCCGCTTCATTGGTTAATGTTTTAGTATCATCTACAATACCAATACTAAATGAGTTGGGAGGAACCTGACCCCCGGCAACATCAGAGACTGTGTAGGTAAAAAAGTCACTACCTGCCGTATCATCTGGAGTAAATTGTAGTAAGTTATTGTTAATATCTTCTTGAGTGAAGGTATCTCCCTCCCGTAAACGAGAACTATCTCCTATTCTCAGGTCGCCTAAGTCCGGAGCATCAGTAATTGTGTATATTACCTCATCAGGAGAATTATCAGCATCAGATGCTTGCAAATTATTGGAATTTATAAACCTTATACCTGAACCAGCTTCTACTACTATGCCAGTATTGTTAACTAACTCTGGCGATCGGTTAATTGTAATTGTCACATTAGCAGTATCGCTACCCCCATTACCATCGCTGATAGTGTAGCTGAAACTTTCTGTACCTACAAAACCATCATCTGGAGTATATTCAAATAACCCATTGCTTTTCTGCACTAACTCTCCATTGGAGACTGATGTAAAATCAGTTACTGTTAGAGGATCGCCGTCAGGATCGGAATCATTTTCTAATACATTAAATTCTACTAATTTACTTTGACTAGTTGCTACTTCGTCATCTGCTGCATTTGGTCTGCGGTTAGGAATGGGTGGAGGTGTTGGTTCTGGTGTTGGTTCTGGTGTTTCTGTCGGTTCTGGTGTTTCTGTTGGTTCTGGTGTTTCTGTTGGTTCTGGTGTTTCTGTTGGTTCTGGTGTGCCTGTTGGGTCTGGTGTGCCTGTTGGGTCTGGTGTGCCTGTTGGGTCTGGTGTATCTGTAGGGTCTGGCGTACCTGTGGGAGAAGGAGTAGGAAAAGGAAATCCACCAGAACCAATGAAATTACCAGCATTAATAGTGTTATTGTCAACTCCTACTAATATTGCCAAAAATGGACCATCAGAACCATTCTGAATAATAGTATCACGACCTGTACCACTGGGACTTTGGAAAATAACTAAGTCATCAAACCCAAGACCTCCTCCTAAACGAATTAGATCGGCATTACCATTGAAGTCAGAAATAACATCTGCCTCGAAAATTTCAGGACCGCCATTTTCAGGACTAATGAAAAATGTATCGCTACCCTCATTACCAATCAGAGTATCTGTACCGAAACCCCCTATTAGACAGTCGTTACCAATATTTCCTTGAACTTGGTCGTTACCATCTCCACCGTCTATCGTATCATTATCTCCATCACCACTGAGCAGGTCTGCTCCGGAACCTCCAAATATTGAGTCGTTACCGAAACCGCCAGATACTTCGTCATTGCCTTCATCACCAAAAATAGTATCGCTGCCAGGGTCTCCAAATAAGCGATCATTACCTAGACCGCCATTAACAAAGTCCTCCCCAGCGCCACCGCTAACAAAGTCGTTCCCCTCACCACCAAGAACATTATCGTTACCATCTCCACCAAAGACAGCATCATCTCCTCTGTCACCAAATACCTCATCATCTCCTGCATCACCAGAAACACTATCATTATCTCGACCGCCATAAATAGTATCTCGACCATCCCCTCCACTAACTGTATCATTTCCGCGATCGCCAAATAATATATCATTACCCTCCTCTCCTAAAATCAGGTCGTCATCTTTACCACCACGGGCGTTATCATTTCCTTGGTTTCCTACAACTGTATCATTACCTCGACTGCCATTGAGAGTATCATTATTTTCATCTCCTCTAATTTCATCATTACCACCTTGACCAATAATAGTGTCGTCGCCCACCGCTCCAAATATGACATCTACTTGGTCGCTACCAATTAAAAATTCATTATTGGGAGTGCCTCGGAATACTCCTTCGACTCTTATAGGTGCTCCTTCACTAAGAACACTGATGTTAACTGTTGCCAGAGAACTGCTAGTACCATTGCTTACAGAATAACTAAAACTATCTGTTCCAATAAAAAATTGTCTGGGGGTATAAGTGAAAGTTCCTGTACCATTTTCGAGTAATGAACCATCGGTAGGTAAGCTAAAATTACTAACAAATATTGAATTTCCTGAAGGGTCGATGTCATTTTCGAGGACATTAAAACTAACGGTTTGACTCTGGTTAGTTGTCACTTCGTCATCGACAGCTATTGGTTGTGGTGGTGGTACTGGCGAAGCAGTTGGTGGTGGGGTTGGTGCTGGTGTTGGTGTGGGTAATGCCTGAAACACGCCGTTAACAATTAAACCAATTAGCTCGCCATTATCAGCTCTAACTTCGATAACTTCTGTTGGTGGTGGGGTTGGTTCTGGTGTTGGTGTTGGTTCTGGTGTGGGTGTGGGTGTTTCTGTTGGGGTTGGTGTGGGTGTGGGTGTGGGTGTGGGTGTGGGTGTGGGTGTTTCTGTTGGGGTTGGTGTGGGTGTGGGTGTAGGTGTTTCTGTTGGAGTTGGTGTGGGTGTGGGTGTAGGTGTTTCTGTCGGGGTTGGTGATGGTACTGGCTGTAATGGTACAAAGTCACCATTATCACTAATAAAACCTCGTATGGGAAAACCATTTATTTCCCTTATAACTATTTGCATATTTACAGGTGTTAATCCTGTTCCCATTATTTTTCTCCTTCTAAAAATTATCTTTAATTAGTTTGTGATTTTTATTGACAAATACTTTTTTTTATAGTAATAAAATCATTTATTTTTCATTGGTCCTCAATTTGACCAATAATTACAATAGGCATTTATTGTAAATTGTCCAACTAAGCAGTATTAGATATAGAATTGTAGACCAAGGGTAAAAGTGGCCCAGTTTGTTCCTGTCCATTAACAGCTAAATCGCTATGACAAAGGTAAATCCGATATTCATTTGACTCATTAGCTGAACTATTGTTGCCATAATCTACAGGAGAACCTACACGACTTAACAAATCTAACAAAATTCTTCGCAGTCTTTCCCGATCGGATTTTTGCGTATCTTCAATAGTCCAAGAATTTCCTAACTGACTTTGCAAAAATAATGGCGCTCCATAGAGAGTAGCAGTACCTCCACTTAACCACAGAGGGGAGCCTATATCTAACCAAAACTGCCATCTATGACATCTACGACTAGCTCGATATTGAAAAACTGTTGCCAAAGTAATTGCTGGGGGAGAATAACCAATTGTCCTCACGGGAAAAGGATTTGCACTAACAACTCCTTTGCGTAAAAATTGGATAAATTTTTCTACTGTACTAGATGATAAGTCTTCTTCCACTGAGTCGTTGGTAATAGCGGTTGTTACCGAAAATTTTGAACTTTGTTGCAGTCTGCGCTCTACTTCCCAATAGTGGGTAGCGGTTTCCATCAACTCTCGTAGTGCTGCTAACTCAGTAAAAGAAAGATAGCTAGACATAAAAAATTTCTGAATTGCTCTGTCTAACAAAAATATCGGGTTAGGCAGTTGACGTTGTTGTTGTTGCGACCGCTGTTCTTCTATCCATTCCAAAATTTGATTATAAACACGAGTTGCTTGATACCCGACTCTATCCCATCGAGAAAAAGCTTGTATTGGCAGCAAGTGTGGATGTGTAAGATCTGGATAAAAGCAGTGATCTGCTAACAAACCTGCGCGCACTGGATCTATATCATTAGTCCTCTGTAAATTTTCTTGACCATCTGTTTGTTTTTCAGCTTTGCCAATAGACCTTTGACTTAATACAACCAACATTTCTGCCACTGCATCACGGTCTACTAAACGTCCCAACCCACGATAAACCAAAGTTAAAAGACTCAACAATGCTCGGATCGTGGGATAGCTAATTAGAGGACGTTGGTCTTTGAGTGAGTCTACAGCAATTCCAGCATGATGGAGAATTGAAATCAAACTATAACGAGCAATGGCATCTAAACCAGGAGCTATTATTGCTACTTCTTGAGGTTCTACTATACCCAATTTTATATCTTTAACGATCGCCTCTGCCGTTTTTCGTAACAAAGCCGCCCGCGATCTAGTCTGAATTAATTGTAAAAAAGCCGGAAGTTGGAAAATAGAAGAATTAAGACTATAAGTATCCAGGACTAATTCAACAATAGGTTCTCCTATTTCTGTAGCTAAATTTTGTTCAGTGTCTAATACTTCAATTTGACAGCGTTTCTGCAGTTCTGCTAAATATTTGGGGTCAGCTCCCAGACCTAATCTAATACCACCATCAGGATTATAAGTAAAAACGCCTAAAGTTCCATTATCTAAGAGAAAGTTGCATAAATGACTAGCGATCGCTGGATATTCATCCACATCATCTGCCAACAAAAATGGATAACGATTAATTAGATATTGCTGATAATTAGGATTTGGTAGTAGATACCGCCAGTATAACTCTGTGATGATACCATAAGTTAGCAAGCCTTTTTGTAAACACCAATGTCGCCACTGTTGCAGCAATTCTACTATATTGGCATAGAATTCCCCTGAATCTACTTGCTCAAATCCCTGTTGTAAAATCATTGCGGTCTCTTCTATAGGCGTGCAACTGAAAGCAGCCAATTGAAATAGGTCAAGAGTTCGGCGTATCATCCGCTCTCTAGTTACTCCTGGCTGTTGCAATAATCCTTTCTCTATGTGAGGACGCCAAACTCTGCCAGCAAGTTCCTGTTCTGTTTCGGGCCGTAGTCGTAATGGAAATTGTGCCTTTAAGTCCAAGGATTCGATTAGCAATGGCCAGAATAAGTTGACTTCATCTTCAAAAAAACCTAATGGTGTAGTTGAATGATATGGGTATTGTTCTAATGTAGCCTCGGAAATTCTGTCCATCAAGTCAAGTCGATTATTTGCATTAGCCGCCAATATTAGTATCTTGGGCGAAGTATGCAGAAAGTCTGGTATCTTTGGGCGATCGTCTAAAATATTTTCGGAATTTTCTGGCCTAACAATTTCATTTAGGGGAGACTTCAGATTTTGGCCTCTTATACAAAATTGTTCTATTAACCGACTTGTCTTACCGCTAAGAGTTGGCCCTGTAATCCAAAGAGAGCGATCGGGCATTGTTGGCTATCCTTTGTTTTGTTGGCAAATTAAACTATATAGCAAAGAACGAGTTGGTGTTTGACATAGATTGATGATGAACCGTAAGATGCCAGAAATACTTTTCCCACTGTTGCTTGTTGTCTGTTGCCTGTTCCCTGCTACATTATCGAAAAATTGAGTTTATATAGTATCCGGATAATTAGTTATCGTATGATTCAGGGAGACCGAGTCAGCAGGACTGAATCAGGAGAAAGTCAGGATGAGAGTGGGAATTATCTGTGGATATTCCGGCATTTTATGTCTGCGTTGAATGGAAGTAGAGAGTGCAATAACTGTATAACCGGATTTTATATTAAAGTCTTAGCATCGCAGGGGGTTGATTTTTTCAAGCGATCGTTATTAACTAGGTGTCAGCTAAAAGTTTTCAGCTATCAGCTTGGGTTGAAATCCCCGGATTGATTATAGCAAGATAATTTAAGAGGGGAAGATGTATTTCGGTTGACCGTAGATACAGGAAACAATGGAATATTAGATTTTGAAGATGATATCGATCTCATTGAGCTAAGAGAAGGGTTGACATTTTCCCCGCTAGCGATCATTAATGGTGAGGATAATACTATTTCTATTATTGTTGCTAGCAGTGGAGAAATTATTAGTACGATAACACGAGCAGATGAGATAGCGATCGCTTCTGATGATTTCATAGAAGGATTTAAAAAAAATAAAATTTAGGAGAGAAATTCCTTTTCTATGCAATAATTCCCGTATATCAAGCATTAAAGGAAATACTTGTTGATTCCAATATTCTCTCTGGTAAGTTTAGGAAACAAAATTTTACGGCGTTGCTTAAATGTAATGATAATTAGGGCTTGCTGATTAAATATCAAAGCATTGACTGATATTGGTTTTAGCATTTTTTGGTCTAAAAAAGTGCCAGCTTTTCAGCTCAAAAAGCTCAAAAAGCTAGTATTTTGGGACAATTATGGCAGAAAAATCACTCTTACAATTTTTACGACTATCTCCTCTAAAATTCCCCGTTCCTCCTGTCTCCTGTCTCCTGTCTCCTGTCTCCTACCCTCACCCATAAGACTTTTTCAGCAAACCCTAATTAGACATCTACTCCACACATAGGGAGTAGGCAGTAGGGAACCCACCCGCGGGGCCCGACCGTGGAGGGGAAAGAATTGATCATTTCTTTGGGATATAGATATTGATTTTTGATTCTTGGAGATGTCTATTAGCTGAAGGTAAAATTGAAAAACTGATGTTTTGCGCCCAAAGTTAATCTCAAAATCATTACCAGTCAGCAACGCCAATTTTACTTATATCCTAAACCTTTTGGGACAATTGTAGAGATCGCTTAATTAGTACAATTAGCCTTTTTGAGCATTGGCCATAATCTTCTAAGGGCAAGGCTAATTACTTTGAAAGCAATTAAAGTTTTAAATCCTTTAACTTTTTCTGTGTTTGTAATCTCTGGTAAATCTACATTTATATCATGTCTGGTTGAACAGTTATAAATAAACGACGGAGGAGTAAGAAGTCAGGTAGGGGAGCCGTCGGATTGGCGACGTACACGAGTCAGGAGGGAAGAAAAGAGAACAGAAGGAGAAAGTTTTTTTATCACTAAAGCCAAAAGAAAACTTTTTTTAGCTTGAATTGCACCAATTTTAATCGCTTTAATTTGTAGGAATCTTGGACTGTTAGGAGTCTCAGCCATTGAGTTTTCAATGACAGTTAAAAGAAATGGCTCCACAGACAGTGATAACTATCGGCACGATTACCAGTTTCACAGGTGTGATGTTTTGGATCTGGAAAATTTCTTGTTACATTGGAAGGCTGGAAAATCAGGTTGAAAACAACCGAAATGATACCAATAGATTAGGGAATTCCGTCGGGCAATAAAGATAAAAGTATTATACGTTATGTCAATAATCATTGCCTTGATCTCGGAACGATTGAATATTTTCTTGAAAAAAAATTTGATTATTGCCCACATACCAAAATTCATATAAACGAAGATGAGCTATAAAGTATAGCGCTGTGCGCAGGCAACAGGCAACAGCTCATCTGGCAACAGGCAACAGCTCCGGAAGGGGGAATAAAAAACCTATAATATAAGACTTTTAGCTATTGGACACCTCTTGTAATTTGTAAATATGCCAGCGCACATTACTATATTTCAAAAATTAGAGTGTCCAAAATGCAAAAGTACAAACATGACAACAGGACACTGCGACTACTGGTGTCGGGATTGTCGCCATCATTGGCCACGAACAAATTCTGTGGGGATTCTCCCTGATGTCCAGAACAAATTTTTTACCTCCGGAAAGTTGGAAACTGCTTATCTTTGACTTTTTCCCTCTTCCTGAATTTTAACCAAAACTATATAACCAACCATCCCGACCACAAATTCTAATAATTCCATCCCATACAATAGGAGTAGATTCAAAAGAAACTTTACCCGTAAATTTGCCAGCTTCTTCTACTATTAAACGGAAAAATTCTCCTTGAGCATTAGGTAAAACATTTTCCTCGTCAGGTTTCGCAAATTCCCAATTCAAATTAAATATATAAACCCCATTATATCCAGCAGTTACCAATTTATTTCCATCAGTAAAAATTGGCGTTGAAATTGAAGGACCAATTTTCTGCTTAAACAGGATTAGAGGGGTATCATAACTAAACTTTTTCAAAGGTCCTTTAAGTTGATTTCCTGTAGTTAAATCTTGGGAACCAATATATAGATATCCATCAATAGCATTAGTAGCAAATAAAGCCGGAAATTCACCATAATTATTATATTCATCATTCAACGCTACCGACCCAATAATACCTCCTAACCAACTATTAAATTTAATGTTACCTGTAGGCAAAAACCATTCTACACTTTCCTGATTTTTTTTATTAGGGTTTAATTTCACCACCCCACCATTTCCAGGAATAAATTGTTTTTCAATCGCACAAAATAATTTACCAGTTTTAGAAATAGCAACAGTACCATCTAAATCTGAACCTGTATAAAAATCCCAAACTATCTTTTTACTCTCTATATCAATACCATAAATATGTCCGGAACCTGCTGCTAAAAAAATTCTATTACCCAATCTAGCGGGAGATGATTCAGAGACAATATTTCCCCCTTGTCTTCTAACATCACTATCTACATAAAGTTTAATTTCGGATAATACTTCTGGCTGCAGAATAGAAGATTTTATTTTAGCTTTACTGACAGAACTATTAATAAAATAACCAATAGCATTTTCCCCAGCATTGAAAATCAAATTATTTCCTAATGGCAAAGCAGAACTATCATTATCGCGACTATAACTGCGAGTTTTTCTAATATCTAGTTGCCAAATTTCTTTCCCTGTTCTAAAAGAAATAGCACGAAAACTAGGGGCAATTCCTTTTTTTGCTCTCCCAGTTCTACTGCCTTGTAAAATCACAATACGATTCTCTTCATTCGCAGTTTCATCAATATAAACCGTACTTGAACCTTTAATCACATCATCAAATTTATATTGCCAAACTTCCTGATTATTCGCGACATCTATTTTGCGCAAAAGATGATCGTAACTACCAATAACTAAATAAGTTTTTCCTCTATCTTTAGTAATAGTGGGTTGCCCTGTCCATCCAGCTCCACTCCATACTTTTCTAGTTTTACCTACATAAGTTACACCTGTTCCTAATTTAAACTTATCTAGAACTTTAAAATTATCTGGTGTACCACGACCATAGAATCTTCTTTGGTCATTTCCCAAATATGTGGGAATTAATAAATCAATCTCTGGGTCGAGATAAGCAAAAAATTCTTTGACTTTATTCTCTAATAAATTTTCTGACAAGTTGAGATTTAGATATTTTGATAAAATTGGAGCTATTCCCGCTCCTAAAGAAAATTGTATAGCGATTTTATGGAAGTCTCTTCTTGAGTAATTCATAAATTATTGAGGAAGGAAAAAAGTGGAAGTAAAAATATTTATACCATTTCTCAAAAACTTTTCTACATTTTATTGGGCATGGGACCCACCCCTAACCCCTCCCAGGAGGGGGAGTAGGGGAATGTGGGAGAAGTAAACATCATAATAATTAGTATTAACTAACTAATAATCATCAAAAAGGTGATTTGGCTCGTATTATTTACTTAATAGTTGAAGTTTTACACAAGTAAAGCATTGCTTTTGGTAATTGGCATTACATATTGATGATTATTGAGAGTAAATAGAAATATAAATTACGATTACTAATAGATAGTTAAGGTTTGAGTACTCTTATATAAAAAACAAAAACATCAATAATTTATTTTGCTATACTAATCCTCTTCCTTTTAGGTATAAGGTAAGCAGTCAGCTATCAGCTATCAGCTTTATTACCTTTAAAGGAGAAAAAAGCAATTTTATCAAAGCTTCAGAGTACGAATATCTGGTTGAGAATGTAGTAGAAATTAAATGAATGCACATCTCTAATCATAAAAAATCAAATCAATTATCCCACAGCAATTATCGATTCTTTCCCCCTACTCCCTATGTATGGAGGAGATGTCTATTAAAAAGCTGACCGCTAATAGCTGAATGCTTACGATATAAGTGGCAATTGATTATTCATAATTAATTATTGAATAAGAGAAAAAAATGTGAATAAATTATTTTTTATCTACCTTCTTGATCGACAATAAACGGGTGTATCTCAATATTTGCCAAAATACTTTTTTCCTATTCTCTTTTCTCTATTCCCTTTTCCCTAAAAGCGATAAATTTTTGGCTTTATTCAAAATTTAGATGTAAGCATTTAGCCGTCAGCTATGAGCTATCAGCTATTAATTTTGGGTCTGCGTAAAAGCAACGTTTGAAGTTGAAAAATAATAAAAATTTACTGCCAAAGTCCCAAAATAAAACCTTAGAACTAATGTAAGCATTCAGCGGTCAGCTATCAGCTATCAGCTTAATTATCTTTAACGCAAGCTAGTCGTTCTTGTACTTCAAATTTATGGGTTTAAAATGTAGTCAAAGTCAAACAAATGCTTACTTAATTATATCTCTTGTAAAAATTAATTAAATCAATTCAAGATATTAAATCAACAATTTAATCCCTTTATTTCCTATCCCATGACTTCTGCAAGAAGTCTATTTATTAAAAAGCTGAGAGCTGAACGCTAATAGCTGAATACTTACGAACTAATTATTCATTACTAAGCAAACAGCAATTAATTTTGGGTCTGCGTAAAAGCAACCTTTGAAATTGAGAAATAATAAAAATTTACCGAATAATTAAGGTTTAAAGCCTCTCCTTTAAAGGAGAAACAAGCGGTCGAGGGATAGCGAAGAGACCTCGCCATATCCAATCGACCAAGAGAAGAAAAATTGTTCCTTTGAGTCAATCCTCTTCTTTTCAAGGAGAGGTAATTGTTAATTATAGCAATCAGGAATCAGTTGTGAGAATTGAGATGTTCCTTAAAAGTATAGAATATAGCAATTATTATATTTATATGATACGTTTTTTTCTTCTTCTCTGTTCCCTTTTACCTGTTCCCTAAAAGTTTTCAATGTCTCACAACTCAAATCATATTGCTATATTAATAATTAATTATTAATTATTAATTGTTGAATGTCATGGGTCCCCTTGCCAAACCTGAGAAGTAATGAATAATTACTAATTGCTGAAGTGCTGACTGCTAATAGCTGAATTCTTACAAATCAAGCCCTAAAATTCATAAATACGTTATAATCTGCGGAAATGTTAATCATTTACTTTTCAAAGTACCAGAATAATTGACAATATTAACAATAACTAGGGAGTAAGAAAAAATGACCAATCGTTTAGCTAAATCTCAAAGTCTTTATCTCCGCAAACACGCAGAAAATCCTGTAGATTGGTGGCCGTGGAGTGAAGAAGCTTTAGAAACTGCACGGCGAGAAGATAAGCCAATTTTTCTATCAATTGGTTATTCAAGTTGTCACTGGTGTACCGTTATGGAAGGGGAAGCTTTTTCTGATGAAAAAATCGCCCAATATTTGAATGAAAAATTTTTACCAATAAAAGTAGATCGAGAAGAACGACCTGATGTAGATAGTATCTATATGCAGGCATTACAAATGTTAACTGGACAGGGTGGTTGGCCGTTAAATATATTCTTAACTCCTGATGATTTAACACCTTTTGTTGGTGGTACTTATTTCCCTGTTGAACCTCGCTATGGACGACCAGGATTTTTAGAAGTTTTACAAAAGATTAGGGGATTTTATGACATTGAAAAAAATAAACTTAACGATTTAAAATCCGAAATGTTAGAGGGATTAAGAAAATCAGTTTTATTACCAGAAGCAGAAGATTTAAGCGAAGAGATACTGCAAAAAGGTTTAGAAGTTAGTACCGCAATTATTAGCGATCGCTACTCTCAACAAAGTTTTCCCATGATACCTTATGGACAAGGAGCATTACAAGGAACAAGATTTAATTTTGAATCTCAATATGATGGTAATCAAATTTGTTTACAACGAGGATTAAATCTGTCATTAGGAGGAATTTATGACCATGTTGCCGGAGGTTTTCATCGTTATACAGTAGACGCAACTTGGACAGTTCCCCACTTTGAAAAAATGCTCTACGATAATGGTCAAATTGTTGAATATTTGGCTAATTTATGGAGTGCAGGACATCAAGAAGCAGCTTTTAAACGAGGAATTATTGGCACAATAAATTGGCTAAAACGGGAAATGACTGCACCAGACGGATTTTTTTATGCTGCTCAAGATGCTGATAGTTTTACCACTCCAGATGAAGCTGAACCGGAAGAAGGTGCATTCTATATTTGGAATTATCAAGAATTAGAAAATTTATTAACCTCAGAAGAATTATCTGAACTATCAGAACAATTTTTTATCGCATCTACTGGCAATTTCGAGGGAAAAATTGTCTTACAAAGAAAGCAAGCAGGAGAGTTAAGTGAAACTTTAGAAAACTCCTTATCTAAACTGTTTGAATTACGGTATGGAGCCAAACCTTCTTCTGTAAAAACTTTTCCACCAGCAACCAATAACCAAGAAGCAAAAAATAATAATTGGCCTGGTAGAATTCCGGCAGTAACAGACACTAAAATGATTGTTGCTTGGAATAGTTTAATGATTTCTGGATTGGCACGAGCAGCCACAGTATTTAACAATTCAGAATATCTAGAATTAGCCGTTAATGCTGCTAATTTCATCATCAAAAATCAGTGGGTTAACGGACGTTTTCATCGATTAAATTATGAAGGTAAACCTGCAGTAATGGCGCAGTCAGAAGACTATGCTTTATTTATTAAAGCTTTGCTAGACTTACAACAAGCTTCTATTAATTCATCAAATACTAATTTTTGGCTAGACACAGCAGTAAAATTACAAGATGAATTTGATGAATTTTTATGGAGTTTAGAAGCATCAGGTTATTACAATTCACCAAGCGACGTTAGTGGAGAATTAATATTACGAGAACGAAACTATATTGATAATGCAACTCCGGCGGCAAATGGCATAGCAGTTGCTAATTTAGTACGTCTATCTTTGCTAACCGAAGAATTATATTATCTCGACCGAGCTGAGTCAGCTTTAACAACTTTTAGCAGCATAATGAAAAAATCTCCTCAAGCTTGTCCGAGTTTATTTATTGCTCTTGACTGGTATAGAAACCAAACTTTAGTTAGAACTTCTCAAGCAGAAATTTCTAGTTTAATTACTGAGTATTTTCCTACTACTATTTATAAAGTTGAAGCAGATTTACCAAAAAATTATGTAGGGTTAGTTTGCCAAGGTTTGATATGTAAAAAACCTTCTTTGAATAAACAAGAATTATTAGAACATCTAGAACAAAGTCAAAATCGTTGGGCTAAATAATTTAGGAGTCAGGAGTTGGGAGTCAGTAGGAAGAAAGTAGGAATTATCAGGGGATATTCCAGCATTTTATGCCTGCATTGAATGGAAAGCGCAATCAAAAAACTTTCTCCCTCCTAACCTTTTCTTTCCTTCTGCCTTCTGCCTTACTTTTTCTAAAGTGGAAGACTATGCTTTATTTATAAAAGCTTTGCTAGATTTACAACAGGCTTCCATTGCTTCATCAAATACTAATTTTTGGCTAGAAACAGCATTCAATAATTAACAATTAAAAATTAATAATTTACAATTACCTCTTCTTGCTTTATTTATAAAAGCTTTGCTAGACTTACAACAAGCTTCTATTAGTTCATCAAATACTAATTTTTGGCTAGAAACAGCAGTAAAATCACAAGATGAATTTAATAAATTTTTATGGAGTTTAGAAGCATCAGGTTATTACAATTCACCTAGCGACGTTAGTAGTAAAATTACAAGATGAATTTGATAAATTTTTTATGGAGTTTAGAAGCATCAGGTTATTACAATTCACCGAGCGACGTTAGTGGAGAATCAATATTACGAGAACAGAACTATATAGACAATGCAACTCCCGCGGCAAATGGCATAGATGAATTTGATAAATTTTTATGGAGTTTAGAAGCATCAGGTTATTACAATTCACCGAGCGACGTTAGTGGAGAATTAATATTACGAGAACGAAACTATATTGATAATGCAACTCCGGCGGCAAATGGCATAGCAGTTGCTAATTTAGTACGTCTATCTTTGCTAACTGAAGAATTATATTATCTCGACCAAGCTGAGTCAGCTTTAACAACTTTTAGCAGCATAATGAAAAAATCTCCTCAAGCTTGTCCGAGTTTATTTATTGCTCTTGACTGGTATAGAAACCAAACTTTAGTTAGAACTTCTCAAGCAGAAATTTCTAGTTTAATTACTGAGTATTTTCCTACTACTATTTATAAAGTTGAAGCAGATTTACCAAAAAATTATGTAGGGTTAGTTTGCCAAGGTTTGATATGTAAAAAACCTTCTTTGAATAAACAAGAATTATTAGAACATCTAGAACAAAGTCAAAATCGTTGGGCTAAATAATT
>NZ_JAAHGU010000034.1:50216-57843 GCF_010692685.1 Okeania sp. SIO2F5
AAGCAGATTTACCAAAAAATTATGTAGGGTTAGTTTGCCAAGGTTTGATATGTAAAAAACCTTCTTTGAATAAACAAGAATTATTAGAACATCTAGAACAAAGTCAAAATCGTTGGGCTAAATAATTAGGGTTTGCTGAATAAAGTCTTTTTGCTGAGACAGGAGACAGGAGAAATGGGAATGAGTGAGGAGGTAGGAGCTAAGTTTTGTCAGAGTGATTTTTCGGCTTTTGCTTCGGTGAAAGTCCTCACTTTTTTAACCTAAGCAACCGAAAAGCTCATACTTTTTAAAGACATAAAAAACCTAAAACCAATATCAGTCAATGCTTTGATATTTAATCAGTAATATCATTTCTCTTGAAACACCCACAATAAAAATTTTGGGCAACAGGCAAAAGGGAGAAATTGATCGGGGAACACATTTTTATTATCGCTAATTAATGAGACTTGATATAAGCCCTAATTAGGGTTTGCTGAAAAAGTCTTTCTTCAGGAGTAGGGGATAGGGGAGCGAGGGAGTAGGGGAGAATTGTTTTGCCCAACTCAGCAGCAAAAATGCACTCCTTTTTGAGAATGAAGAGCTGAAAACCAGGTACTTTTTCAAGACCTAAAAAGGCTAAAACCTTTATTTGTAAATGCTTTTAGATTTAATCAGCAAGCCCTAATTAGAAGTCAGAAGTCAGGAGTCAGGAGTTGGGAGTTGGGAAAAACGGAGAATTATTGAGTGGAGAGGACGCATGTAGGGGGAGACAGGGAGGCGCACAGATAGATGGACGGAGGTTTTCTCTAATGAATAGAGCGAGTAGATTGAATTAATTACTCAATTATCCAATCTCCGCGTCCCCATGTCACCGCTCCTCCCTGTCAAATCTTAAAAACTTACCCTTGTAAGACTCCCCCACTCCCTCACTCCCCTACTCCCCACTGCCTTACTCCTCAACAAACCCTATTTATTAACTGCATCTCAGATATCCAAGTACCATGAAAACCATAAGGAACTCTCTGAGGTAACATCACTCGTGCCACAGGATCTTCTCTCATATTCTGAGCATCTATTACCAATAACTCAGAACATTTATCCTTCTCATCATACACAAACGTTAGTAACCAACCATCATCCTCATCAATAGCACCTATTCTCGGCGCAAATGTTACAGCACCCCCGTAACGTTGTTCCTGAAAATCATGGGTTATTGACCTACCAGTATAAAAATCATACTTAATAATCCCATCAAACAAAGGTTGTAGTGAAGCCATCCTAGAAGTATAACCATAACGCATCTCTCGTCCGACAAAGCGATGATTAATAGAAGGAAACTCCGATGGTCTTTTATCTAATATTCCTTCTCTCACTACGCCAGTTTTGATATTAAATGCCCAACCATACATTCGAGGAATATTCTCATCAGGATCTCTATCTCTAAAGTTACTAGCATAGGAATGAGTTGAACTCATCCGACAACCATACAGTATTACCTCATCCCCATCTTCATAAGCATTCAAAATATGATTGATATAGCAAGGAAGAGCTTCAAACCATTGAATATCTTCATTATTCCCATAGCGAGGCAAAATACCAAACCGACTTGGCACTCCCTTCTCAAATATCCAACCAGGTAAACCTTGCTCTACTCGTTCTGGACGGAACCTCAATGGTAAATCTATCAAAATTGTATAATTTTTGGTAATTGCAAAGTCATGTGGCCCACTGGGAACAGGTATATTTATAGGTACTATTTGTAGCAACTCACCATTACTAGAAATCACCCCATACTTTAAATAAGGGGGCGCATCAAGAGCGTAACCAAAAAATATTAATTCTCCAGTCATAGGATCGACTTTCGGATGAGAAGTGAAAGTAGAATCCAAGTAACCATCACACAAATATGGACCAATTGTTTCTAAACTAGGAACTTTAACTGCGTAAGGCAACCCTGCTTCCCAAAAAGCTAATAATTTGCCATTGTGATAACTTACGCTACTGTTAGATACATTTTTATACGGCCCGTAAGGATTACAAACTTGAGGCGGTTCTAATCTTCCACTCCAGACCGCATAACCCAAGTCTTGTTCAACTTCAAATCCTCCTGTTCGTACATAACGATTTTTATATTCTGCCTTACCGCCACTAATTCTCACTCCATGCAGCATTCCATCACCATCCATCCAGTCATATTTACCTAGAGGGGTAAATTGAGGGTTAGGCCCATTACGAACATACATTCCTGACAAATCTCTAGGAAGTTCGCCTTTGATTTCTAAGTTATCAGCGGTAATTTCTTCACTCACTGGGGCAAAGTTGCCCATCAGATAAGAATTAAACCTTGTAGTTGTGGTCATAATCTATTGCTCCTGTGGAAAAAATAAACTTGAAGGAATAGGGAAAAGGTGAAGAAGGTTGATTAATTCTTTTGACCGCCCGTAGCTTCTTCCATAAGCACAATCTTTAGAGAGCAAGGGTTAAATCTCCTACTTCTTAAAGAGATTGACATTCAGTTGGGGTCAAATCCCTGACTAAATGCTTCCGACTTCTGTCCTAATTCCTTCCTTATGATTTTTTTAACCTTCTACTAACAGCTTATGACCACTTTTCAATTATGTATAGTGTTATAATAAAAAATTTTTAATAAAAATCATGTATAGCAATTCCCATTTGAGGTACACGCATTCGTTTGTTGCTCTGGAGTAGGGAGTATTAGGGACGTTGCATGCAACCTTTCTACAAAGCAGTAATTCGGGAATACAGAGGATAGAAAAGAAGAAAAACAACTGTATTTCACGCTTTTTGAGAAACGCCATATCTTAATTTTTCTAGAAAATTTACTACATAACTGTGGTTTTGCTTTTTTTCACTCGCAAGGGGTATTTAAATACCATTTATCAAAAACTTTTCTACATTTTGTTGAGCAGGGGAGTAGGGGAGTGGGGGAGTAGGAGAGAAGTAAAAAGTAAGAATAATTAACATTAACTAGGCTATTTTTAGCAAAAAAGTGATTATACCTGTTTTGATTAATTAATAACTGAAGTATTACCCAAGTATAGCCTTACTTTTAGGAACTGGTATAAATGACTAAAATTCATCAAAAAAAAGAATCTCCTGTTTTTGGTTCAACTAAACCATAAAGCCATAAATATTTAAACAATCATTGATATCAACTAATGAGTTTAACTTCACAAGCAGTAATAACTTTATCCGTGATAGTTTTAATCCAATTCTAGTTTTTCTCTCTTATCTTGATAGAAATCGGGGTCATTTCAATTAGTCTCCTATGGTCGGAACTGCGGACTTCAGTACCTCTAGCTGTTTGCGCAGCATTCTGTAGGAAAGTATTGGGATTGAAATCTGGAATATTCTCTTTTTCTTGGTCGATTTGATATGGCACAGGTTTCCTCGTCATCCTACCCTACGAGAATATCCGAATATCGACCGCTTTTTATTCCCTTAAAAGGGGAGGTTTTAGACCACAATTTTTCGGTAATAGATTGGGGTTAAGAGCAAACTTAATAGCTGGTATTTATAATTACGATTTAGCTAATTAAGTAAAAAAAAATCTATTAAATTTCTAATTAGGGTTTGCTGAAAAAGTCTTTTTGCTGGGGTAGGAGACAGGATAAATGGAAATGTAGAGGAGGTAGGAGTAAGAATTGTCTCTCAATTTTTCTGCCATAATCATCCCAAAATACTAGCTTTATGTAGCTCTTTCCACCGAAAAGCTGGTACTTTTTTTCAACTCTAAAACTAATATCATTCAATATTTTAGAATTAATCAGCCAACCCTAATTAGTTGAGCTGTTAATGATTAGCTGATTTTTTATGCCGATTTTTAATGATTTGGCTAGGGAGCGATCGCTAAAGATCAATGATTAAAATGTAAATACACTTGGCATAAATTTGTTACTATTCAAAACTCTTCTGTTTTTGACCATTTTCTTTCTGCAGTCCAATGCCTATCTGATGATTGATATATTTTTACTTCTTTAATACCAGCATCTTTAACTATTTTCTCTACTTCAACAATAGTCAGAGCAGCTTGCAAAGAATCTCTAAATAATTTCTGTTGATGTTGATTACAATCTCTAGCGTATTTGTCTACAAGTTCCTCTTTTAATTCTGGAGTTTCTGGACGAAGTAAGTCTCGTATAAATATTCCACCTTGAGGCTGTAAAACTCTTTTAACTTCTTGAAATAATAGTAATGGCTCTGATAAATGGTGAACAATACTGTTAGAAATTACCATCTCAAAACTATGTTCTGAATAGGGTATTTTTTTGGCATCTACTAACTCTAATTTGACCTGTGATTGTAATTGTGCTTTTTCAATATTTCTCTCTCCAATAGTCAACATATTTTTTGATAAATCAATGCCAATTATTTGCCATTCTGGTTGTTGCTGACATATTAATATCGGTATTCTGGCAGTGCCAGTACCGACATCAAGAACTAATCCTTTTTTTGGGCCGATTTCTATAGAACTTTCTGCAAAGGCTTGATTGACTTCCAAAAAGTCCATTGAGTCATATTCTTCTGCTTCTTCCCATGTGTCCATGACCTCTGGTTCTAATATTCTGTCCATAATTTTTTCTGTTTTAGTCAAATTCCTAACCAATAACTAAAACGACAATACACAAATATAGTTTTTTGTCAAATTTTCTGCCTTTATTGTTAAGCTGTCTCTAGAAAAATTGTTTTTTTTCCCAACAAATTAAAATTAAAATTATTTAACATCATACGATTTCAATATAGTTTGCAGAGTTTTTTGGCAAATTAATTACACCAGTCCTGTGACTATAAAAATCATATCATAGACTCCAAATTAAGTAAATTCGTCAAATAATTGAGAATAATGTTAATAACTAGGCAACTTTACGTTTATTCATAATTTACTTAACATGACAATTTTAAAATTATCTCTTCAGAAATATTTATTTTAATAATGTAAACAATAGTAGGTTAGCAAAATTCAACGTCAATGCAGAAAACTTAGATTAAGATGTAATATCATGTCTCTTTAAATAACCACTTCGGAAAAATTTAGGGAGTAGGGAGTAGGGAAGAAGGGGAAATTTGTTTGCCCAGCATTCGGACTGAAAAAATATTTCCTCAAAAAAATTTCCTCTTAAGAGAAGAACATTTTTACCCCTGGCTAATTAATGAGACTTGATATAAGTACCTTTGCGTGAATTTGGTATAATTTGATAAGCAGGTATAGCAAAAGTTCTACATAGATATAGTCATATATTGTAAGTTCAAAAAAACTAAGCAAAGAGAGAAATTTTAACCAAGCTTTAGTACGATTGAACAAGCAAACAATGTCTACAAAAAATCAGGAACTATTCACTAGATTAACTGTAGAACTAGGTTCAGGTAGATTAACAAAATACAACTGATGCAGGCAAAATATAGAAAAATTCCACTGGTTATATCCTAGCTGTGTCTGTAAATTAACACTGAAAAAAAAAGAAAAGTATCGAGAAAACAAATTTGTTCTAATAGCTGGAAGAAAGTACAACACAAAGACGTTACTATCTACCGCGAAATCTTAATATTATGACAAAACAAAGAATAGAAAACTTAGTAATTATAGGTTCAGGACCAGCAGGCTATACTGCCGCTATCTATGCAGGACGCGCTAACCTCAAACCAGTAGTCTTTGAAGGTTATCAAATAGGAGGTGTACCAGGCGGTCAACTAATGACAACGACTGAAGTAGAGAACTTTCCTGGTTTTCCCGAAGGTATTACCGGACCGCAATTAATGGAACGGATGAAAAATCAAGCAGTTCGCTGGGGAACAGAACTATACACCGAAGATGTTACTTTTGTAGACCTAGCTCAGTACCCATTTACTATTAAGTCAGAGGAACGAGAAATTCAAACTTATAGCATCATCATTGCTACTGGGGCGACTGCCAAAAAACTCAAACTACCTAGTGAAGAAAAATTTTGGAATAGTGGTATTTCTGCTTGTGCTGTCTGCGATGGAGCTAACCCAGCTTTTAAGGGAGTGGAATTAGCAGTTATTGGAGGTGGGGATACTGCAGCAGAGGAGTCTATTTATTTAACTAAGTATGGTTCTCATATTCATTTATTGGTACGTCGAGACCAGATGCGGGCGAGTAAGACTATGCAGCAGAGGGTGTTAGAAAATCCAAAAATTACTGTTCATTGGCAAACTGAAGTTATAGATGTATATGGTAATGGTGTTTTGGAAGGTGTGAAACTGAGAAATAATCAGACTGGTACACAGCAGGACTTACCAGTTGGAGGTTTGTTTTATGCGATTGGTCATACCCCGAATACCCAAATTTTTCAAGGACAGTTGGAGTTGGATGAGAAGGGTTATGTGGTTACTCGAGATATGGTTAAAACTAGCGTTGAAGGTGTCTATGCTGTAGGTGATGTCCAAGATAGTGAGTTTCGTCAGGCAATAACTGCTGCTGGTAGTGGTTGTATGGGGGCAATGTTGGTAGAGAGATGGTTGTCGGAAAGAGGTTTGACACAGGAGTTTGCTCAGGAAAAAGCAACTAAGAAGTCGGATAAGGAGATAGTTGTTGATACTGTTGAGAGTTTTGACCATAATGCTACTCATCATCTGGGCGGTTATGCTTTGCGGAAACTCTACCACCAGAGCGATCGCCTAATTATAGTTAAGTATTCTGCTCCTAGTTGCGCTCCATGTCATACTTTGAAGCCTATTTTTGAGAAGGTTATACAAGAGTTTGAGGGAAAAATTCATTATGTAGAGATTGATATTGAGCAAGATCCGGAGATTGCTCAGAATGCAGGGGTAATGTCTACACCAACGATTCAGTTTTTTAAGAACAAGGGTTTGGTCGAACAGTTGAAAGGTGTGAAGCGTAAGAGTGAATATCGGCAGGTAATTCAAAATAATATTTGAAGAAGGGGCGTTGGTAAATTAGGGTATGATATTAATCTTAATTACTGAGGACTGACTCCTGAGGAGTCAGTAGGGAAGAAAGAAGAAGAAATAAGGAATAGAAGGAGAAAGTTTTTTGTTTGCTGGCGCACAATGCACGTTAACGCGGAGTGCGGAATGGAGTTCTATCCCGCTCTTATTCGGACATGATATCATACCTCTTTTCACCAACGCCGGAAGAAGGAAGAAGGAAAAAGTGGATAGGGATACTAAAAAGTTGTCGCGACCCTCGACGGGACTCCAACCAAATAATTAGTGTCGTTGCATAAGTCCTGTTCTATTTAGAGCTTATATAGAACCCCTAACCGTATCTTTTTCAAGCTAAATTAGCTTCTGAAGTAGCTAATATCTTGAGCAATTTAGGTCTAGGTAATAGCCTTTAGTAACTATTTATATCATGTCTGCTGGGGCGCGTTCGTGTAAACCCAAAGGTGAATATCTACAGGAAATTTAAGTTTTTTTCTTGCTCTTAAGTATTCTTGCCTGTTCCCTGTTCCCAGCTCCGGTGTTCCCTACCCTTGCTATACAATACCGATGCTACCGGACATGATATTATGCCAATAACGGGACTTTAGCAAATTTCAAGCCCAAACAAACCCCAAACTTTCTTGATCAGCGGTAAATACGTCGATGTTTTCATCTAACCACTCAACAAAACGATCAGATATTGCTGTACGAAATGCTTCTCAAG